>NZ_JBSRHE010000006.1:0-112604 GCF_055126295.1 Desulfonauticus sp.
CGGCCAAATCGAGCGGATTATGCAGGGATTTCGTTTTTACAGAAAGGCTCATGACTTAAGAAAACTGGCGGCGATAACCGACGAGGTTGTCAGCCTGGCCAACCAGTTTGGCGAAGGATGGCTTCTTACGGCTGAAATGATCGCCATGCTCAATGAAGGTGTCGGCAACATCGTCTGTCTCCAGCCCTTCGGCTGCATTGCCAATCACATTACCGGAAAGGGGATGGAGAATAAACTCAGGGAGATGTTCCCTCATTTGAATCTGCTTTCTCTCGACATGGATGCGGGGGCAAGCGAGGTCAATTTGCTGAACCGCCTCCACTTCATGGTAACAGCGGCACGGGAACAGGTGGCCCGCGAGGAGGGAACGTTGGTCGGGCCGGAAACAGTTCAGCGCTTTACCACTCCCACTGTATGGGCGCAAGAACTGTATATGTTCAACAATTACGCATCACTGGAGGTTGAAAAATGGAGGGCCTGGGTGTCCGGTCTGGGACTTTGGGAAAAAGTGCGGAAAATCAGACGAAGAATCAGCTTGTAACCATCAACATCATTAAATTTTAGGAGGTACAAATCATGTCGGAGAATCAAGTGAAGGACCGTATCGTTGAAGAAGTAAAGATTGCTAAGGAGACGGGAAAGATTACCGCGAATAAGATTCATGAAATCGTCAGAAAGGCTGTGGCCGATGCCGTGTCGGAAGCCAAAGGTGGCGCTGAAGAAATCCGGCCCATCGTGGCCGATGCCCTGTCCGCCGCCGTGGAAGGACTAAGGGCTGCCGACACAGATGTCGCGGAGAATATCAAGGCTGCTCTGGAAGGAGCTGTAGATGGTGTTCGTGTCCATAAGGATCAGGCTATCGATGTTGTCAGAAAAAAGATACGTGAACTTGAAGCGAAACTTGAAACGGAAAAAGCCGAACTGGCACAATCTGTCAAAGATGCCCTCCAGGGAACAAAAGACGCTGGCGAAACATTTTCAGAAGAGATCCGAACTCAGATCGAATCGGTTGCGACCGACATCAAACTGAATAGTACGGAAATATTAGGTTTGACCAGGGAGACGGTCAAGGAGGCGGTCAAACAGGCCATCGAAACCGGCGAGAATGTGAGAGAGACCGTGACTCAGATTGCCAAGGATGCCACGGAAAGGGCATTTAAAGAGAGCCGGTTCACCGCTGACCGGGTGAAGAAAATTGCCGAAAAGGTCATGTCCGGCGCAGTGGAGGCCGCGGAGGAAGTGGGTCAAGAGGTCAAGGATGTTGCCCATGGTGCCTTTGAAGGGGCCCAAAAGGGAATCGCGTCAACGGTAGAGTCTATTGGAGACAAAACTAAGGAATTTGTCCACGATGATCTTGCCCGGACAAAGGAAGACCTTGAAGCAATCGAGGAGCTTTTCCTGGAGTCTGCCGGCAGGGTGGCAAAACGCTCCGGAGAAACAGCAAAGACAGTATTGGTCGATCTGGTGGAACAAACTGAAAGAACGACTTCCGTGCTAAGAGAAAAAAGCGGCCACGCAGCGGAAAAAGTCGCCGGAAGGCTGAAAAAAACCGGAAAAGAAGCCGTCCAAACGAGCGTGAACAGCGCCGGCAAACTAGCCCGCGCCATGGCCGAAGAGGCGATAGCGCTTGGAAAAAGATCCGTGGACGTTGCAAAGGGGGCCATCTCGGGAATGTGGAAGGGGGCAAAAGACGCTCTTCAAAAAGAAAAGGACAACCAGTAGCGACTCAACCCAGCATTTTCATGGCAAGAAAAAGCGATTGAGGATCAAGGACTTATAGTGACAGATGAAACTGTGAAACGAACTGCATTCAAATATTTGGTACTGCTGATGCTGCCAATGAGCATTGCACTTGTTTTTGGGGATAGACCGTGTGAAGCTACGGAAAATTCACGGACATTCAGCTTTTATTTTGAAAACGATCTGTTTGCGGATACCGACCAGGGCTACACCAACGGTGTAAAGCTGTCCTGGATTTCACATGATTTGACAGGTTATGCAGAGAGTGGCAGGCTGCCGAAGTGGAGTTTGCCGATCATCCGTCGGCTGCCTTTCATTAATGAGCCGGGGCTGCAACGCAATGTAGTCCTCTCCATCGGGCAGAACATGTACACACCTGAGGATATTGAGGCTGAAGAACTGCTTGAAGATGACCGCCCATATGCGGGATGGACCTACTTCGGCATCGGCCTTCACAGTAAAAATGAGCGCCGTCTGGATTTGATGGAGATCCAGCTCGGCATGACAGGTCCCGCATCTTTCGCCGAACAGACGCAAAAACGGGTTCATGAATGGAGAGGTTGTCAACGCCCGAACGGCTGGGACAATCAAATCAAGAACGAACCCGGACTTGCCGTCATATACGAACGAAAATGGCGGTTTCTGTATGATTGGAATGTCGGGAAACTTGGTTTTGATGTCATTCCTCATATAGGCGGCGCACTGGGCAATGTTTACACCTATGCCAATGCCGGAATGGAAGCCCGGCTGGGATGGAATATCCCCAGGGATTTCGGGACGTCTCTAATCCGACCGGCCGGCGATTCCAATGCCCCTATGAATACACGGGACCCACGCGTCTCCAGTGGTCCAAGATTCGGTCTGTATGTGTTTGCCGCGGCTGACGGGCGTGCCGTGCTGCATGACATCTTTCTGGACGGAAACACCTTTACCGACAGCCACAGCGTTGATAAAAAAATTTTGTGGCTGATATTGGAGCAGGCGTCGGATTGATCATTTATCGCTTCAAGCTTTGCTACACCCATGTTTTGCGGACAAAGGAGTTCGAAGGACAAGAAGATGACCAGGTTTTCGGTTCCATCACCCTTTCCTTTACATACTGAGTTTTGATTTTCTCAAATCGGTCGTAGCAAGGAGGGCAGAAATTTGACATTTTTCAAGATCGGAGATATCGGGCGCACCTACCGCCACATGCAGCGTTATCGCCAAATTCTTGCCGTGCTTTTTAAATATGGTTTTGGAGACCTGATTGACGCGCTTAAGATCGAACAGTACCTGGAAATTGGGTTACAGATGATCTCCCGTAAACGCCGGGAGAAAATCGGGACGCTTTCCCGCGCTGTTCGGGTAAGGATGGTACTGGAAGAACTGGGTCCCACTTTCCTCAAGCTGGGCCAGATTCTTTCCACCCGGCCCGACCTGTTGCCGGTTGAGTTTATGCAAGAGCTTACCAAGCTTCAGGATGAAGTGCCGCCGTTTCCATTCCCGGAGGTGGAAGCAGTTGTCAAAGAGGAACTCCAAAAACCGATTGATCAGCTTTTTTCCAGTTTTGATGAAAAACCTCTTGCCGCCGCCTCTATCGGTCAGGTTCACCAAGCGAGAATGCCTGATGGAAAAAATGTGGTCGTCAAGATTCAGAGGCCAGGCATCCAGCGTACTATCGAAGTAGACCTGGAGATCATGACGCACCTGGCGGGCTTGATGGAGCATCACCTGGAAGGATGGGATATACAGCGCCCAACCAGGGTAGTGGAAGAATTTGCCCATACGCTGGAGAAGGAATTGGACTATACTCTGGAAGCGGCGCACACGGAGCGGTTTGCCAGACAGTTTGAGGATGAGCCGGCGGTTTATGTGCCGCAGGTCTATCGCGAAGTAACCACATCACGGGTTCTGACTATGGAACATATAAGTGGTATTAAGGCTTCCGATATTGACCGGTTGGAAAAAGAGGGGCTTGACCGAAGCGAAATTGCCCGACAAGGCCTCATCCTGATCATGAAGCAGATCTTTGTTCATGGTTTTTTTCATGCCGATCCCCATCCGGGCAACATCTTTGTCCTTCCGGACAATGTCCTCTGCTATATAGACTTCGGCATGATGGGACGACTGGATCTGGAAACGCGGGAACGTTTCGCCGATCTGATCATGAGTATCGTTCATCGGGATGAGCGAGAGGCAGCAAAAGCTCTGCTACGGCTCACGCTTTCGGAAGAAGAACCGGATTATCCTGCCCTTCAAAGAGATACGGCCGGATTTATGGATAAGCATTGCTACCGTCCACTAAAGGATGTGGAACTGGGACCGCTGTTACACCAGTTTATGGAGATGGCGAAAAAACATCGTCTGGGTATCCCGCCCGATCTGTTTTTGATGATCAAGGCACTGAGTACGGTGGAAGGACTCGGCCGGGCGCTTGATCCAAATTTGGATGTTATCGAACAGGCCGCTCCATTCATGAAACGCATTCAGTTAAACCGTATCCACCCCCGACGAATCGGAAAAGACATGGTCGATTCCGGGACCGATCTTTTCTACCTTTTAAAGGATATCCCAGGAGAGGTTCGAACAATTCTCAAATTGGTAAGACAGGGCAAGGTCAAAATGGAGTTTGAACATCGTGGACTGGAACCGATGATCGCCGCCAATGACCGGATCAGCAACCGGCTTTCCTTTGCCGTTGTCCTGGCATCCCTGGTGATCGGCTCGGGCCTTATTGTTCTTTCGGGAGTTCCACCAAAATGGAATGAAATCCCCGTTATCGGCCTGATCGGCTTCATGGTTGCAGGCGCCATGGGCTTCTGGTTGCTGATATCGATCATGAGAAGCGGGAGGATGTAGAGGATGTAAAATCATCTTGAAGCCCAAATAAGCTGGTGGCGTCAACGAAGATAACAACTGAGTTTTTTGGAATAAGTTTCAGGACGTTAATATATGAAAAGAATAGCCTGAACCTTCTTTAGTGAAAAGAATGTCACGGTGCCCCGATCAATTATAGTCGTCTTTAACCGATGTTAAAGGATTATAGGGTGGAGATGGATGCACTCAATATTCATATTGGACAACAAAAAAGGTCCTCCTTGCCTGTGTGTATACCGTGCGGACAAGTCCATTCTGGTCCTGTGCAAGCTGGAGGGACGAGACCACAAAATGGTCTTCAACCTCATTCCCCCCACCCACAGGAAACGACCTATTCTTTGATAACCCATTAATATTGAAAGCTTTCAGTTAATTGTGAGTGAAAGAGAACGGTTCTGAATAGGCTTACACGCGGGAATGGAGATCTGATTGTGCGGTTGATTTTGAGGACCTGAATTACGATATCACCGCATTTGATGCAAACGGGAATCGAACCCATGTCCATTCTCTGTTTGGAGAAAATGTGGAGAAAAACATTTCCCGCGTAGGGATGCGGAGAACGTGATTCGGAGGCTCTCAACGCATTGTAAATAAAGGGCTTTTGGTGTGTTGGCACTGGGGGGACTGGATTTCCGGAAGGCGGCGAGCCCTCCACCAAATTTTTCTAAAATTATCTAATTCCAATTTATATATTTTCCGTCAACACTCCTTCCTTTGAGATTTTTTATTTTATAACATTCCCCTGGTCTCCAACGGTTTTTCATTTCTTTAGAACCTTTTAAAAATTATTTAACTTAAGATATTCCTTTCTCATTTTTGCCAAAAAGACTCTTCCCATATGTCAGAAAATAGGTTATTGCTATTTTGTGTATCTAGTCTAGTAGTATAGTTGTAAAAATAAGTTTACAGGGCAAACTTAAAGTTTTTATTGAGCAAGAATTTTTCAAAATGAAAGAATATCGCAAAGAATGGCTAAAATTATCAATTATAATAATTTCTATTTTAATGATAGGTACTCTTGGATATTATTTTTTAGAAGATGGGTGGTCACTGCTGGATGCCTTTTACATGGTAATAATAAGTGTTACCACTGTTGGGTATGGAGAAATACACGAGCTTTCTCCTGCAGGGCGTGTCTTTACCATTTTTTTAATTTTATCTGGACTTGGGGTTGCTGCCACTACAATGACAAAGGTAGCCAAGTTTTTGTTGGAAGGAGAAATAAAAGGAGCATTTAGGAGGAAAAGAGTGTCAAAAAAGATTAGCAAGTTAAAAAATCACTACATTGTTTGTGGACACGGACGCTCTGGCTCTACTATTTGTTTAAAGTTATACGAGTTGAACATCCCCTTTGTGGTCATTGACAATAGAGAAGAGGCATTACAAATTGCTGAGGAAAGAGGATTTTTAACAGTACCTGGGAATGCAGGGAGTGATGTGAATTTGCTTGCTGCTGGTATTGAACGGGCTAAGGGATTGGTAACCTGCTGCTCAGATGACGGGACAAATTTACTCATAGCCCTGGCAGCCAGAGAACTCAATCCCAACATATATAATTTCTCTAGGAACTTTTCCCACTAATGAATCCAGGATGATTAGAGCAGGTGCTGATGAAGTGGTTTATCCTATACGTTTAGGCAGTGAGCAAGTGGCCAAATTTATAGGAAAACAATATGGTATTGATTTAGAAGACTCTACAAACTTAGCTCCTCCCAATTTATTGGGATACAACTTAAAACTAGTAAAGTATTTTGATTCAAAAAATGCTCCACTAAAAAATATTATAGATAGATATAATGCCATTAGTGTGGTTGCTTTAAAACGTAAATCTGGAATTACTATTGAAAATCCTGGTTTAGACACCCTGGTTGAAAGAGATGATTCCGTAATTTTGCTGGTAAAAGAAGATAAAAAAGCTATTACTTCACCTACAAGTTTCGAAAAAATAGTCTGGTCAGATGACTATTCCGTTGGTATCCAGTCCATTGACGAGGAGCACAGAGGTCTTATATTGCTTATCAATAGATTTGGGGATGCTCTTTTTGTCTCTAAGAGTAAAAAAGAAGTGGCTAAGGCCTTTGAGCAATTACTTGATTATACAGTAAATCATTTTAGAAACGAAGAAGAGTTAATGGAAAAATACAATTACCCTGAGATAAAGCAGCATATTCAGGATCATCATAGATTAACCCAGGAGGTGTTAGAACTAAACAAAGACAAACAGTATGTATTTCCTGATAATATCATTGAATTTTTAAAATCCTGGTTAATCAATCATATTCTGGAAGTGGATAGGCGTCTTGGTGAGTTTTTGGTAAAAAAGGGAATACATGAAAGGTAAAATATAATGAGTTTTAAGGAACAATTAACTTTTAAAAGGTTTCAAACAATTTAAATCTAAAAAATGTTAGTTTTAGTTAGTTATTTTGGTCTTTAGTATATTTACAAAAAGCTTTATTATCTAGTTTATATCATACTTACTTAAAGTTTCATTTAAAATTGACTTAAATAAGAAAATTTAGAATGTATTTTAAAGCAGTAATAAATATAGTTAAAATTAAAATTATTTTGATGAATTTAGCAGGAATATATTTTTGGCATCTTGCCCCAAGATAAATACCAGCCATACCACCTAATCCAAAGAGTAGACCCAATCGCCAATCTGGAGCTACGGAAAGATGGGGATAAAAAGGAGCCAGTAGTTGATAGAAAATAACCCCAGCAATGGAAGTAACAAAGGTGCCCATCAAAGCTGCTCCAGCTATGGTGTAAACTGGAAGCTCAAAAAAAGTAACTAAAAAGGGAGCAATAATTGCTCCTCCACCTATTCCATAAATACCTCCAATAATTCCCACCATAAAGGTCAGAGTAAAGATTCCCCAAAAGGAAACCTCAAATTCTTCTCCATAAAAGGAATAGGCAAGTTTTTTCCAGTTAAAAGCAATAACTTTGGTTCCGGGCAGGTTTTTACGTTGCGATTTTTCTTTAAAGGACCTTACCAGATTTTCAAATTTCTTCTCACTGGTGGACAATTTTTGTTTATTTAATTCCTTTACCATTTTTAAGCCAATGTAGGCCAGGACCAAGCCAGCAAAGAATTTAAAATTGCGGGGATCCGGAAGGTAAATAACTCGAATGATTGCTCCCAGAAAAACTCCTGGAAGAGTCCCTAAAATAACCAGGAGAGTTAAGGGCCAGACCATACGTCCTTCCTTCCAATAGCGATAGACTCCACTGGGGATGGCAACAATATTAAAGACCTGGTTGGTGGCACTTACCGAAGGAGAAGTATAACCCAGGATAGACATTTGAAAGGGCAGAAGTAAAAAGGCTCCAGAAACGCCTCCCATGGAAGTAAAAAAGGAAATGCCAAAGGCCACCAGAGGAGGAATGTACCAGCTAATTTCTAAGTTGGCAGTGGGAAAGTACATTGTTTGCTCCTGTGATTTAGATGCTAAAAATAGTTAGCAAAAAGAGATGAGAGGAGCAAGACATTCTTTTTTGAAATGACTATGAACAAATTTTAATAAAAGTTTAAGAAGTGGACTTCCAAATTGTCGTCCTCCTGGTATGGACCAAAAAATAGTTTTTGGGGGATACCTGTTACTTTTACAAAATAAGAATCTTTATCTTGCAAAGGATTTTTCACTGCCCAGGCTGTAAATTCTTCTTCCTTAAAATTTACTTTAAGACCTTTAAGGGGATAGTTTAAGATACATTTTGCAGGTAGTTTGCCTTTTTCTCCAACTCCGTGAGCGCTTATTTCTGCTTTACTTACTCCCAAAATAGCTCCTTCCCAATTCTTGTTTTTCCCTGGCCCCACTTCAAACCAGGTCCCAAGCCCTGGGTAGGCAATAACATTTAACGAATATTCCAGGTTGTACTCTGTAGGGACAGGTAGATTGGACTTGGCCACCAGTTTAGCTCCCAGGTTAGGATGGTTTAAGGGTAAGAGAGTGCTTCCTTTTAACGGAGTGGGTAAATGCTCTAAGGTTAGAGATTCATCTGGAGTTAGCCAGAGAATGGGGAAATTGATGGATTTTATATTTTGTAAACAAATAGCAAGCAAAGAAAGTCCATAACTAATAGAAGGGGTTAAATTTTCCTGGTTAGCAATGATTATCCAGAGTTTGGTTTCGTCTGCTTTTAGCTCTTTTAAGGGAGCAAGCCAGGCCATTTTCTCTAACTCATCTGTCCAAAAGTGACCTTGGGCTTCAAGTCCATACTGTTTACTGAGTTTAAGTAAGGGGCCTACAATATTTTTTTCTTTAATTAAGGATGTTATCCAAATAGTCATAAATTACCTCTTTAGCCTAGGGTTAAAACTGTAACTTGACTGGGAACAATACAATTTCCCATGCAATTGGGCAGCATTCCTAAAGAATTTTGTCCAGTAATACTGGTAAGTCTTTGAGCAGGGGCTCCACCTACCAATATGGTAGTACAGCCAACAATATATTCTGTTTGTCCATCTATTAGATGGGAAACTACTCCACCAGCAGTACCTGCTTCGTCTCCAAAACTTGAAACCCCTTTTGAAAGCAGATTAATCGTAGGCATGCAATCCACTAAAACATTGGGAACTACTGGTTCGCTTAATATACTCATATTGAAATTGGGATAGGGAAGTGGTGCTCCTGCTGCTTCTGGGGTAATACATACATCGGGAAAACCAAAATTCATTCCTGGTCCTGTAGTTAACATAAACATAGTTTACTCCTTTTTTTAACCTAAATGTACTTGTTCTCCATTTATGGTAATAACTTCTTCAGACATATGAGTTGCATTTTTTGAGTGCATAGTAAGTGTATCTTCTACCAAGTATCTAGATGAATTTGACTGTACTTCATTATGTTCTTTTACAAATTTAAAGGAGTTTATAAGTTTTTGGGTTAATCTTTCAATTACTTGTTCTACAGAGATGCATACCATTTTTATTTTTTTTAGGCTTGCTTTAATTTTTTTACCAGTAAATACAACGCTTTGAATATTGATATCTCCTTTATGAGAAGAAATAAAAAAATTATTTGAAGCCAGGGTCAAATTGTTCTGACTTGCTAGGGATATATCGTTTTTAGCAAATAAATTTATTTTGCCTGATATAGATTCAATATTTACATTGCCTTGAAAGTTTAGATTTATATTTTTGTTTTCTTTTGCTCTATCTAATACAGACAAGATAAAACTTTCTCCTTGACTGTCTATAGATATTAATACTTTATCTCCTATTTCTGGTTTGATTAAGCAACTTATAGATTTCTTAGTTTGTATTTCTCCATTATTAGTTTTTACAATCCATTGTTGGTTTTTAAACTCAACAATATTTCCATATTCTAGCCATGGCTGGTCAAGGTCTAATTTTTTAGCAATGTTTTTCATAGAATTCTCCTCTAAATAATATTGGGTTGCCAATTTTCTGCCTCTTCTAAATCTTTGTCTATTTTTTGTAATATTTTTTTGTTTGCTCCATCCCAAATAGTGTGGTCTTCAATTGTTCTATATAGCTTGGCCATAAATAAATTTGCTTGAGTAAAGTCAGCACCAGTTAAATTGGCAAAAGAAAAGTCAGAGTAAGAGCAGTCTGCATACTTAAATATGGTTGTTATACATGAAGATTTGGAGAAAACACAATTTTTTAAATTAGAATTAGTGAAATTGGCTTCTCTCAAGTTAGCTTTTCCAAAAAATGATTTAGCAAAGGATGAGTTAGTTATGTTTGCTTTTTTTAGATTAGCCTCCATAAACATAGTATTTTCGCCTATTACTTCCTTTAAATTTGCCTCTTCTAAATTAGTTTTGTAAAAGTAGGAAAAGGATATCTCTGCTCTATTGAAGTTTGCTTTTTTTAAATTTGATTCGCTAGCATTTACTTGAATAAATTTAACATTGCTAAAATCATATTCTTCGAGATCACATTTATTAAAAAGTATCTTTAAAAAGTTAACTCCTTTAAAAATAGTATTTTTTAATTTTGCATCGTTGAAAGTGACTTTAGTGAGTTTTGCATTATTAAAGTTAGCTGCTGTTAAATTAGTTTTGTTTAAAATTATTTTTTCTAAAATTGAATTTTCAAAACATGCCTTTTCAAAATTTGATTGAGAAAATGAGGACCAAGAAAGAACTGCATTTGAAAAATTGGCCAGAGAAAAATTAATTTCATTCATTACGCACATATGAAATTTGACATTTTTTAAACTCGTTTCTTTGAAAATAAGGTTGGATAAAATGACTCTGTTAAGCTCAATTTCATCCAAGCATGCACCCGTAAAATCACAGTTTTTAAACCCTGTTTTTTGAATGTTTGCTCTTTTTAAGTTTGCCCCTTTAAAAGATACGTTTTCAAATCTCCCTCCTGTTAAATCTGTATGGGATAGATCAATGTTAGTAAGGTTAACATTGGAAATAGTGTCGTTATTCTTTATTGCTTTTAAGATTTCTTCTTTAGTCACTTAACTCTCCATCTTGCAATAAATCAATTCTACCTTCTAGAAAAGTTTTCTTTATGTTAGCTCTGCTTATCTTAGTATTTCCCATGATTGCCTTATAAAAATCAACTGCAAATAGGTTTGAATCCCTTAAATCTGTATTAACTAATCTTGTTTTTCTAAGAGAACCTTGAAAAAGATTTATTCCTCTTAAATTAGCTTTTTCAAGGTCACACTTTATAAATCTACTGTTTTTAGCTGGAACACAAAAGAAATTGCTTTCTTTTAACTTACAATCTTCAAATATGGTTGATTCAATAGTACTTCCTTGAAAATTGGCACTATTTAGCTTGGTTTCTCTAAAGCATCCATTTATAATAATTGAATTAGTAAAATTAGAATTTTTAAAGTCAGCATCTTTTGCAGTACGCATGTTTACTAGTTTAGAGTCTATAAATAGAATATTTTTTGCTTTTGATTTTATAAAAATAGTATTGTCTAAAGAAATATTAGAAAAGTTTGTATTATCTAGAGTATTATCTTGAAATATACATTTTGAAATTTTACTTTCCAAGAAAATTGCATTGTTGACATTACTTTTTGATATGGAATTCATACTCAATTTTGCTTGATGAAAATTAATATCTTTTAATTTTGCCTTTTGTAAGGAAGACATTTTGATATTGGCACTTGCGAAATTTGATTTTATAAAATTTGTTTCTAAGATGATAGACATATATATGGTACATTTTTTTAAGCTAGTATTTTCAAAATTTGTATATTTTAAAATGCTTTTTTTAATTTTTGAGCCCTCTAGGTTGGCTCTAGAAAAGATAGCTTTGTCTACAATTGTTTTGTTAAACGTGACCTTTGTTAGATTGCAATTAGTAAAATTAGTATTTGAACATATAGCTTCTGTGAAATCCGCTCCTTCAAGGTTAAGACCTGATAAGTCTAGGCCAGCTAACATGGTTTGACTAAGGTTTTTATCTTTTTGGTATTTTTCAATAACTTGCTCTCTGGTAAGAGGTTCTAATCTATCTGGGTTTAGTCCTTGAGTCTTTAATTTGTCTTTAAACTCTTCAATGGTTTTACCTGATTTTAAGTTGGCTATTTTTTCTTTTGCTTTAGTTAGCTTGTCTACTTCTGTAGCATATCGTTTAGCAGCATTTTCTCCCATTAGACTTGCTTGTTTTGCACTTGTATTCAGTTTAGCTTCTATTTCTGGAGTAAGCTTATTGTGACTTCTTAATTGTTCTTTTTGTTCTTTTATGATTTTAGCGAGTTCTTTTCCTTGTTGAGCTAAGTCTTTAGGTTCAGGAACTTTAGAGTTTAATGCCTTTTCTGGTTCTAGACCCATTTTTTTTAATTTTGGTTCCAAATCTTTTTTTATTTTTGTAATCTCTTGTTCCAATTTTGTTTTCTTAGATGCTAAATCGTTTATCTTAGGTTGATGAAAGGCCTTTAATTCAGTTTGAAAATTTTTTATAATTCCTTTTATATCTAAAGTGGGTAAGCTAAAATCTTTTAAGAGAGAATCTTTTGATAGTTTTCCTGGTTTCGGAAGATTGATATTTATATTGTGTTTCTTAACAAAGTCTTCTGGCATAACCTCCATTACCCAAGTTCTAATGTCTATATTATTTTTGGGTAGTTCAAATAAATTATTTCCAATAGTAAATGGTAATGTTTTTATGTTTGGATATTTATCCCTCCAGACCTGTAATTTGTGCTCAGAATAATTTTTAGGTACAGCGATAATAAGTAACATGGCATCATCAATGGCTTTTTTTATAGTGTCATCTAGTTTATCTATCTCCTCAATATCTTTTAATGCCAAAATAGTGCATGCATCTCCTACTTCTTGTTCTAAAAGATAGGCTGCAAGTTCGTCTTCAATAATAATTACTGGTACTTTTTCTTTTTCAACAGCAGGTAAAAAAATAGGACTGAATTGAGAACCTGGCATCAAAAATTCATCATAAGAAGAGGCCCAATCAGAGCTTCTTACTTTAAAGCCAATTAACTTTTCTTCTTGAAAGTAGGGGATTACCAATCCTTTGGGAATAATAATCTCTTTTTTGTTTTTTATGTTCCAGTTGCTTAGATTTTCTTTTCTTTCTTCTTGGTTTAATCCCAACCAGACCTTTTCAATAGTTTCTTTTTCAAAGCCCATTGAGATTAAAATCTTTTTTACGTCCTTGTTTTTTTCTAAATTTTTCCTCCAGAATACAACTAAAGGAAAACCCTGTTTATGCCAGGGATCATCAGGTCCTTTTTTTTCTAAGATGTGATCCAGGTCAAGCTCCTTATCTAGGTGCTGGAGCTGTTCTTTTGGTAATTCTTTATATTTATTTTTCAAACTTTCTTTAATGGCTTCAAGTTGGTCTAAGCTGTTTTTTTTATGTTGTTTGATAGAGGAAAAGATTTTGTGAATCTTTCTTTCTGTTTTATCCAGGTTTTCTCTAAGTTGATCAAATGCATTTAAAGGTATTTTTACTAAATGTCCCCACTTGGTATGCATGTTTTGGGCTAAGAGTTCAAGTTTATCTATTTGTTTTCTGGTTTGTTGAATACTTTGAATCTTTTTTTCCTCTATTTCATCCAAGGTATAAGTCATTTTTGGAGCTTTGCCCATTGCTTTTAGTTTTGCATTTTCTATCTTTTTGGGAAGAGACTTAATTTTCTTTAAGGTCTTAGCTATTTCTTTTTGAGCATTTTCAAAAGGTGATAAGTCAATATCAACAGCTCTATTTATTTTCTTTTTTTGTTCTTCTAAATAATGAGATTTAGGTTTAGGCTCCTCATGTAAAGACTCTTGGGCTAGAAAAATATATTTTACATCTCTAAATTCTTCGTCTTGGATTTCAGTTAGACCTCTGTAAATTAAAAGCCCTTTTTCTATTTCAGGGAAAAGCCAGAGAGTATCAATATTGTTTTTTACTTCAACAAATTCTTCTAAAGTGTCTTGTTTAGAATATTTTATCTTAGTAACAAAGCATCTGATTTTAAGGCCAGGGAGTTTAGATTCTATTACAGGTATATCTGGATGCATGTTGGTGATGGTTATTTTTTCATCACCCTGGAAATATTCCTTTAAAAATTGATCTTCAGAAGCCATGTTAAAAAAATCATAATTCATGTCCTCTGGAAAGTAAGGCCATTTTTCCTTTAACCATTTTTCATCATAAGTCCCTTGTTTATTAAATCTTTGAGGCCACATGATATCGATGGGACCAAAGGAAGCGGGTTCAGGCCTATCTTTTATGGATACTATCAATTGATTTGGATATTCCACATTAGGGAGAGGAATTACTTCTTTTCCATCAGGAAGTAATACCTTATCAATACCTTTACCTAGAGGATTTTTTTTATAATTTTTGCCACCAAAGGCATTTTTCCAGGATATGGGCATCTTCGTAAAGGGTTTGGGCTCTGAAATTTTCCAGCCCAAGGGAGATGGTTTCCAATACCTGTCTCCAAAAACTGTTAAGGTCTTATTTAAATTCCCTACTTTTACTCTGACTTCTAACACGGGTGTTGCTTTTTGTTTTGGGCTAAAGCAACTGCCAGTAAGTAATAGCTCTCCCCGAGGCTTCGGTATGCCCATATCAAGTATTGAATTGCCCTTTAATGTATTAGGTAGTTTTTGCCACAGCTCTTGCTCAGTTAAAATATTTTTAGGGTTTATGAGATCAAAAAGTATAAATTTAGAACAAACTAAATAGATTTTATCTTTTATCTTTATAGACTTTATAAAGAGAGATATGGAATTATCTTTTAATATTTTCATGTTTATATCATCAAAGTCACATTTGCTAAGTTGGCTACTGTGTTGTTAATGGCTAAAGTTTCTTCTCTTAAATTTATTACGCTGCTTACAATTTGATTTTGTACATCTCTAATTTCATTTACATTATCTTCAATTTTTGTAGCCATTGATGTAAGATTTACTTGTTGACCACTTAATGTTTTAATATCTCCCTGTAATTCAGAAACTTCCATGGTTAAAGTTAGGTTCTCTTGTTCGAGCTTTGTAACTTGACTGCGCAATGTTGTAAGTTCTTCTTGTAAATCTAAGACCAAATTTGCAAGCATATTTAACTCTTCTGTCATAGTGTTTTTTATTTCTGCTGCTTCTGTTTCTTCTGAAACCACTTTTAAGTTAGTTCCAAGTAAGTAATCTGACGCTTTAGAAATAAGACTATAAGCAGGTATTAAGGCAGTCTTCCATGATTTATAAGTGTCGTGTCCTCCTATATGAGTAGTTGAAGATGTTCCTATTGCTGCCAGCGTATGTACTCCTCCTACCAATTTGTTTTCCATTCCAATAATAGTATCTGACTTTCTTCCAAAAATATATTCGGAAACATTGCCCCCAATTATTTCATTCTTAACTCCAGCTTTTATTTCAAAGGGCCCTACAGTGTACACCTTTAAACCATCATCAGATTCTTCTGAGGATTTTTTTGGTTTGCCATTTTTATGTTGATGTACTTCCTCTTCATCTTTTTTTGCACCCAGGCGGATGAAAGTATTTTGAGTAGGAGTGTGTAAAATAATGTTTTGTTTTCCAGCCTTGTCTTCAATATGAATCTTATTCCCTCCAGCAGTAGTAATTTTACTCATGGTCTGATCGGTATTTACCACTTGAGAAGGAGTATCTGGATTTGGTACTGCTGCTGCGATTACTGGGCGATCAGGATTGCCTTCAACAAAAGTAATCAAAACTTCTGTTCCCTTATGTAAAGGAAAATGCATTCCATGATTAGAACCAGCATAAGGCGTAGCCATTCTTATCCAGGTAGATGCTTTGCCATCTTTTTTGCCTGATAAATCAAAGGGAAGAATTACTTTATATCTGCCATGATCATCTAGTTCAGCGTATTCTCCTGTACCTTCTGCATCTATCTTCGCATTTATGGTTCCCACTATTTTAGGGGCAGGCGTTTTTTTCTCAGCTCTAAACTGGATATCAGCAGGAATTGCCTTGAAATTATTTTGGTAAAAAACTTTTTTTTCCTGAGTAGAGAGAGTAGAGGAAAGGCCACTAATAAGATAACCTCCCTGGGCTCCTTCATGGTTAATCTCTACTGTTAGGTATTGTTGATTAAAATCTTCTCGGTAATGGTTGTCTAGAGTAAAAAGATAGCCTGGGGCTAAGTAAGGAATTGTGCTATTGCCGATAAACTCTTTTTTAGTGCAGCGAATTTGTTCAGCCCTTATTTTGGCCAGTCTATTTCCTTCTTCTGGAGTTAAAAAGTTCTCACCATAATAGTATACTTCTCCTATCCCTTCTTTATCTACCAGGGCACTGCCAGATATTTCTAGGGATGGTTTCATATAGTTGTAATCTTTTAACAAAATTCTTTGAGGAATATTATTGTATTTACAGATTAAACTTTGAATAATTTCGTTTCTTTTTTCATGATCTAAACCTGAGGGAGGAGAATAGTAAAAAGTGCTACCATTA
Source organism: Desulfonauticus sp. (assembly GCF_055126295.1). NCBI lineage: Bacteria > Pseudomonadati > Thermodesulfobacteriota > Desulfovibrionia > Desulfovibrionales > Desulfonauticaceae > Desulfonauticus > Desulfonauticus sp. The sequence continues at coordinate 16,498 of NZ_JBSRHE010000006.1, forward strand.
GGATGAGCAGTGTGAGAAATTTTAGTATCTGTAAATATAATTTTTTCTACATCTCCACTTTGATCAAAGTAATAGTATATTCCTTCTCTTTCTAACCATCTATTTAAAAAGTTAAAATGAGTTTCATTATATTGGCATATAAATTCATATTCTGGATATTTCTTTTGTAATTTTAATTCATAATCATTTCTAAATAAACCTGCATCTTTTAAGGTTGACTCTATAAGTTGAATTGGAGTTTTATTGAGAAATATCTGGTTGTGATAAGTAAGAGTTAAATACCAAAGTTTTGGAACTAAAGTAGCCTTATAAAAGGTATACTTGTCAACTTGGTGTAGCTGTTCAAAAGAAGATATAACTCCATTAAAATTTACCTTAGAGCCATCTTCTCTGATAATGCTGAACCTGGCTCTATTTTTTATGATATCTTCATGCTTAATATTTTCATTTTCAGAAACTAGATGGATTTCAAATTGATAGAGTAGGGATAGACCTTCTTTTCCCCAAAAGGAGATTACATAAAATGTATCTTCATCTACTGCCTTAGAAGTAAATTTAAATTTTTCTTTTTTAAAGAACATACGAAAATACCTCCATTAAATTTAGCTGAAGTTTAAAAGGAATTCTCCTTTTTCATCTGTTTCTAAGGCTACCTTAGAGGGCATTTTGCCTGCACTTAAATGAGAAAGGATTTCTTGAGATAATTTGGGCAGAATATTCATATTTAAAATAAATTCTATATTTCTTGCCCCGGTTTCTACTTCTGTGCATCTATCTGTAATTTTTTCAACAACTTTAGGTGAATAACTAAAGTTTATTTTATTATTTTCCTTTAAGTTATTTGCTAATTTGTTTAGTTTTAGTTCTACGATTAGTTTAAGAGCTTCTTTCTTTAGACTATAGTAAGGCACAAGATTCATTCTAGCTAGTAATGCTGGTTTGAAATGTTTGGATAGGATTGGTCTTATAGCAGTACTAATGGTTTCCAGAGGTGGATATTCTTCTCCTTCTAAAGTCATTTCCTGAATAATATCTGAAGCTAAATTACTGGTTAGAAAAATTATAGTATTTTTAAAGCTTATTTCTTTACCTTCTCCATCTGTTAATACTCCTTTATCAAATACCTGATAAAAAAGATTTAAAACATCTGGATGAGCCTTTTCCACTTCATCCAGGAGGACTACGCTATAAGGCTTTTGTCTTACTGCTTCAGTCAACATGCCTCCTTCCCCATAACCTACATAACCTGGAGGGGAGCCAATAAGTCTACTCACGGTATGGCTTTCCTGGAATTCACTCATATTAACGGTAACTACTTGTTTGCGACTGCCAAAAAGTATCTCTGCCAGGCAAAGTCCAGTTTCAGTCTTGCCAACCCCACTTGGTCCTACCAAGAGGAATACTCCAATGGGACTATCCTGCTTGCCAATGCCAGCTTTTCCAGCCTTAATTACTTTGCCAATGACTTCTAAGGCTTGATCTTGACCTTTTATTTGTTCTTTTAATTTTTCTTCCAGACTGAGTAAAAGTTTGGCCTCGTCTTGGAGCATTTTGCCTAAAGGAATACCTGTCCAATCTGAAACCACTTGAGCTACAACGTCAGGATTTACTTCTATTTGTAAAAAGGATTTTTTGGCTTGTATTTTTTTTAGGTCTTGATGGATTTTATCCATTTCTTTTTTGAGTTTGTCTTTGTCTTCTCCTGTGCTTTGAGATATTTTTTCTCTTAAATTTAGAAGTTTATCTACACATTCTTTTTCTTTTTTCCATTTAGATGTTAAGTCTTTAATCTATTTTTCTATTGTTTTTATTTTGTTTTTTAAATTTTTATAATGTATTTTGTCTATAGTAATGTTGTTTTGTGCATCTCTGTCTAAAGCTTCTATTTCTCTTTCTATGGCTTGTTTTTGTCTTTCTTTATCTTCTATTTCTGCTGGCTTAGAGGTAAGGTTTATTCTTACCCTTGCACAGCTTGTGTCTAACAAGTCTATGGCTTTATCTGGGAGAAATCTGCCAGTGATATATTTATGAGCTAAATTAGCAGAGGCTTCAATGGCATCATCTCTAACAACTACTTTATGGGACTTTTCATAATTCTTTTTTATTCCTCTTAAAATTAACTTGGTAGTTGAAACATCTGGTTCATCAAGTTTTACCAGTTGAAACCTTCGAGCAAGGGCAGGATCTTTTTCAAAATACTTTTTATATTCACTCCAGGTGGTAGCTGCTATAGTTCTTAATTCTCCTCTGGCTAAGGCTGGTTTTAAGAGGTTGGCTGCGTCACTTCCGCCTGCAGAGCCTCCTGCCCCTACTAGAGTGTGGGCTTCATCTATGAAGAGGATAATGGGCTTTTCCGAGGCCTTTACTTCGTCAATTACTCCCTTTAATCTGTTTTCAAATTCACCCTTCATGCCTGCGCCAGCTTCTAATAACCCCAAATCTAATCCTAGTAAGGAGACGTCTGTTAAAAAATCAGGGACATCCTGTTGGGCAATGCGTAAGGCCAGGCCTTCTACCACTGCTGTTTTACCCACTCCAGGTTCACCTACACAGATGGGATTGTTTTTTCTTCTTCTGCCCAGGATATCTATAATTTGTCTTATTTCCTTGTCTCTTCCAAACACAGGGTCTATTTTTCCTTCCTTTGCTCTTTGGGTAAAATCAATGCAAAAGCGGTCTAAAAAACTTCCCTTTTGGGCAGAAGGAGTTTTTCCTTTTTCTGTTTTACTAACTGGATTTTCTTTAGAATTTTCCAGGATACTCCAGAAGTTTTCTTCTAGATTTTGGAGGTTTATTTTTTTTAATAACTCTCCATATTTTTCTAATAGGTAAAAGTTAGGTCTTTTAAGTAGAGCCATAAGCAAACTAGCAGATCTAATCTGGTCATCTTTAAGATCTATGGAAGATATAAGCCAGCTATCTGAAAAAAGTTCTATAAGTATAGGAGAAAAAACAGGTTTCCCTGTATTGCCGACTTTTAGATTTTCTAAAGATTGCTCCACAAGCCTTCTAAGCCTTTCTATATCAACAGAAAAATGTTTTAAGATCAAAAACCAATCAGCTTCTAATTCTTCTAAAATTTTTAGAATAAAGTGTTCTAAACTTATTTCATAGTGGGTTCTGGATACACATAGTCCTGCAGCTCCATGCAAGGTGGAAGTGCATACTTCATTTAAGTTTTCTATTAAGCCTTTTAAATCAACACTTACCATCTGATTTTCTCCTTTAATGTTGCGCAAGACATATTTTCTGTCTTTGGTTGGTTTTAGTTTTACCCAACCAGGTATTCCATCCTAGATAGCCTGTTTCTTGTTGTCCAAGTTTAATGGGATTTATTATAGTGGAATCCAACTTCACTATTAAATCCCATTTCAAAGGCTGATCTAGATAAAAATCTATAATTTGTATTAGTTGTTTATATTTTTCAGTAAAGGGAAGTAGGTGTAAGAGCTCTTTTAATTCTTTTATCTCAATTATTATTGCAAATTTTCCCATTCTATCTTGTATCTTTTCCCCTAGATAAGTGCTTTCTCCCAGGCTATGATTAAATTGGCCCAAGTGTAGCCATTGTTCTTGAGGAATACTTGCCCATCTAAAAACACACTGGACAATTTCCAGGTCTTGGAGGTTTAAGATTTTTTTTAAAAGAATTTCTAAGGAAGTAGCAGATCTGGGGAATTGGGAAATAAGCCCAATGTAGCTTAAAAATATTGTATGATTTTCTACTTTTTCTCTAAATTCTTCTATTTTTAAACCAATTAAAGCGTATAATCTATCTATAGTTGCGGTATCTTGTTCTTCAATTATCTTATATCCTAACTCATACTTAGACCATCTCTGAAATAAAAGATGGTAAAGAGGGTTGTTTAAGATATCAATAAAATCTCTGGTAATACTCCTATCTTCTTCTTTTTCTTCCAAAAGCATTTCTGTATAATAAGTAGGAAGAGGAGAAGAGGCTCCATAAAGTCCAAGAAAGGTAGTTGTGATATCAAATTGATAGGAATGGTTGGTTTCCCTTTTTTCTATTTTTACTATATCTGTACCTGGAAAATCTAAAGAAAGTTTTGGCCTTATTCTAATGATTTCTTCTACTTCAGAAACACCTTTTTCCTTTAAAATCAGGCAAAGTAGTCTATAAGCCTGGATAAAAGAAAATTGACTGCTCTTCTCAATTAGGTGCTCTATTAAATCAGAGTTCTGCGTCCTATGGTTGTTGGCCATGTAAAGTTTATTCCTCCAGATAAATCTGTTACTTTTAGTTTTATAAAAGAATTTAAGTGCGTATATTGACTAAAAAGTTCCTTTAGAACAGAGCAAAAGAGATACATATCTCCTGTAGAGGCAAATTCTTCTTGATTAAGAGTTAGTAAAACCTCTCTTCCCCTGAGTATTATTCCTTTTACTATTTTATCTACAGCTTTTACCTGTATATCTTTAATGGAGTCTATTCTTTTGTCATTTGCCAAAACTTTTGCTTTATCTGTTCTTTCTTGAAAATTGTAAAATTTTAATATTTTCTTCAAACCCTGGGTGTTAGCTAGAGACAGTAAATTTAAGGAGATATGAGAAATGAAATCCCAAAGTTTTTCCTTACTGAGAAGAGGCATGACACTGGAAGTTACTGGGATTATATTTTTAAACTCAACAGTTTCTGGAGAATTACTGGTAGGCTCAGATATATCTCCTAAATGTATTTTTTCGGTTAAACTTCCATTGGTACAGAGTAGTTTGCAGGTTATGGTTTGCTTTTTTATTTCTTTTAACTTTTCTGGATAAAATATTTTTAAAAAGGTTTCTGGTTTGTTGCTAACAGGAGAAAGAGAGTGTCTAACCTGGTAATAAATTTGATTTTCTTTGGTAGGGGTAAATATGCTAAAGGGAAGGTAATCAATTTTTTCCACACTTCCTTCTACATATCCAGATACCTCCTGTATGTCATATATTATGGGATCTAACTCTTCCTGTCTTTCTGGAAGCACTCTTATCTTTTCTTTTGTATGTTCTAATATAATTGGTTCAGACTCACTTTCAAAAATATTGATAACTGGAGTTGCATATAAAACAAAGTTATCTAATCCTACCTGTTTTAAATTCCTATTTCTATTTTTAAATATAAAAGATAGCTTAACTTCCTCTGTAGATTTTAATCTATTATTTAAATTTGTTAAGCGTAAAAAGAGAAATTTTTGAGGTAAAAGAAAATATTCTTGAATTAAGGTAAATCCTGGGAAAATATTTTCTGACAGAGGTAAAATAGAGTTATGAGGATCAAACCCCAGAGGATAAAGGCTTTTATTTCCTAAATATTCCTTTGTATTATCTTGAGGATAGGTAAGTACAATATCTTCTAAGTTAGTGGTAAGAGCTAAGAAAATTTCAGTTGCGGTGATAAAATCTCCGTGTAAGAAAAAATCCAGATAATCTATGGAGAGGCTCTTTAGGTCCATTTTGCTTTTGAGGGTAATAGTGATTTTTTCTTTGTTGCCAGGTATATCTTCTTTTTCTACCTGTACAATTTCTAAGGGGTAAACTTTAGTCTCAAAGCAGGTTTGAAAAATACACCTTCCTTTTTCTTCAATAGGAGGAGTGCTTAAAGAAATTCCTTTAGGTATGGTTAAAGGACTACTCAGACTGGTTTTGGGAAAAAATTTGACAATGGAAGTAGCAGGTACAGATTTCAAGAATTGAGGGAAGATTATGGCTGCCAGATTGTGAATGATTTCTGGAAAATCGTCATCTATTTTTTTTTCTAATAAGAGCTGTTAAAAAGGCCACTCCTTCCAGAAGTCTTTCCACATCTGGGTCTGCAGATTCACCACTTAGCATGGGCGCTGCTGTGGGATGTTTTTGGGCAAATTCTTTAGCTAGTACTCTTAAATTATAGAGTTGTCGTTGATAATATTCTTGCATACCTACTCACTTATTTTTACTTGTCCGTTGGGGTCTATCCAGGTTTCAAAGGTAATGGGGATATTTCCTTTTTCTTTTAAAAAACCTTCCAGGCGAAAATGTAGAGATAATTCTTGCCTGGGATTGGGTTCATAAATGATTTTTACTCTGGTTAGTCTGGGCTCATATTTGCTTATAAAGTGTTGAATTTCTGTAGCCATTTTTTGCCCCATGGTTTCCATGCTTTCTGAGGGAAAATTGGTTAAGTCAGGTATCCCAAATTCAAGGTCTAAAAGTACACTTCCTTTACGGGTGTTGAGGAGGAGGTTTAAGTGATTGAGGACTGAAGAGATTGCCCGAGAGATACCTGTCCCCACTTGGGATTCTGGGTTTTCCAGATTATAGATTCTCTCCAGCAATCTCTCTTCAGCCATAGTTTAACCTTCTTTAGGAGCTCTCCAATCATCCTCTGCTTCTTTATTGGCAGTTTTGTGGGACCAAGTAATTTTGCTGTAAGTAAAGGCTACGTCTTCTAAATCTGGAAGGGCCTTTTGGGTAGCGTCTAAGGTATTGGGCTTATAATGCTCAATTGCCACTACAATAGCATTTTCCAGCTTTACTTGAAAATAGAGTTCTTCCTGGCCTTTGTCATTGATGCGATAATAGTCCAACTGCCAGGTCTTCATTTGCTCTCCAGAGGTACAGGCCTGATAAAGGAGAGGAGAACTGGGATCTACATGCTTGGTGATGATAAAGGGTTTGTGCACTCTCTGTCCTGTAGGAAGTCCACTTAAACTATCTCTGGGGATTTCCACTCCGTGTTTTATGGCATAGACTAAGAGAGTCTTTTCTCTACCCTTTTGAGTGCAATCACCTTCAATTTTACCCTGGTTTTTACCTTCTAAGGTCAAATAACCTGTCATAGCCATGATTTAATGCCTCCTTTTAGTTTATTCTTTATCCAATTTACCTACTAGGGATAGAGTAAAAGATGCTCCCATGTACTTAAAGTGAGGTTGCACCATCATACTTACTCTATACCAGCCAGGTTCTCCCTCTACATCTGATACCTGGATATGGGCCTTGCGCAGGGGCCTTCTGCTTCTAACGCCTGGAGATGGATTGTCCTGGTCAGATACGTATTGACTAATCCACTTGTTTAACTCTGTTTCTAACTCACCTCTATTTTTCCAGGAGCCAATATTTTCTCTTTGAATAACCTTGAGATAATGGGCCAGCCTGCTGACAATAAAGGAAGTTGCGTGCCCAGCTTGTAATTTAGTTCTGCCTGCTTGCCCTCGGTTGTATTGGCAAACTTTTTGGGTTTCTGGACAGAATTGGCTGAGAAAAAGGCTGCATTGTCGCTACCTTTGCGCATAGTAAGAGCTATAAAGCCTAATTCAGCCAGTTCAAACTCCCTTCTTTCAGAGATGAGTACTTCTGTGGGAATTTTGGTTTGTAACTCTCCCATGGCTTCATATTGATAAAGAGGTAGGTCTTCTACAGTTCCACCTCCCTGAGGGCCAATGATATTGGCACACCAGCGATATTTGGCAAAACTATCTGCAACTCTGGAAGCAAAGGCAAAAGCAGTATTGCCCCAGAGAAAATTAGAGTCTCCAGCAGACACGTCTTCGTGGTAATTAAAGTTTTTAGTAGGATTAGATTCAGGGTTATAAGGAGGTCTAAGCAAAAACCTAGGAAGGGTCAGACCTATATTTCTGGCATCTTCACTTTCTCTAAAGGCATTCCACTTAGTGTACTGAGGCATTTCAAAGATGGACTTTAAATCTTTGAGATTAGGAAGCTCTGCAAAACTTTTGATGCCAAAAAATTCAGGACTAGCTGCGGCGATAAAGGGAGCATGAGACATGGTTGCTACGCTGGCAATGTTTTGGAGTAGTTTTATATCCCTGGGATTATGACTAAATTCAAAATTACCTACCAACAGGCCATAGGGTTGACCCCCAAATTGGCCGTATTCTTTAGTGTATACTTTTTGATACAGGCCAGACTTAACTACCTCTGGTGAGTCTTCAAAATCTTCTAAAAGCTCTTCTTTGGTCACATTTAAGATTTCCACTTTTATGTTTTCTCTAAAATCTATCCTATCTACTAGAAACTTTAAAGAGCGCCAGGCAGATTCTAGCTTTTGAAAGTCTTTATTGTGCAAAATAGCATCCATTTGCTTACTTATTTTTTGGTCTATTTGAGCTATCATTTCATCTATCATAGGAGCAGAGATGCGTAAGTCTTCTTTTTGGGAGGTTAAAAGTTCATCCAGAAAAGCGCTTATACCTTTTTTGGTGACTTCATATCCTTCATCTTCTGGCTTTAATTTAGTGGCTTGGACAATTTCATCTAGAAGAGAGCTTTCTTGTTCAGTTGTTTGTTTTTTTTCTTCTTTTTGTTGTTGAGTAGACATATTTTATCCCCCTTATTCTTCTATACCTAATTCTTTAAATAGCCTGTCTCTTTTATCTTTATCCTTTACTAATTCAGTTATTTTTTTCCTGAATTCTGGAATATTACCCAGTGGTCCCTTTACTGCCTTTAGAGCATCTCTAAGCTCTTTTAGCTTCTTTAGTTCTGGTACCTTTTCTACAATAGCATCTGGTTCAAAATCCTTAATACTTTTGAATTCTAAACTTAAGCTCATTTCTGCATCTGGATCGTCACTTAATTCATTCTTAACCACTGTATCTAGTTTTACTTTCATTCCTGCCAATACTTCATCGAAATTGTCTTTATCTACATTGATTGCCTTTCTATTTTCCAAAGGTTCTTCACTTTCTTGTCCAGTAAAGTCTCCCATAACCATCATTTTTAAAGGAAGCTCCACTTCTTCTTTGGCGTCTCCTGTAGCTGGCTTATAAACTATGTTTACCCTTTCTTTAGGTGCAACAGATGCTTCTTTAGACATGTTAATCCCTTCTTGGTTTTTTATTTATAAAAAATTTAAAACTATTGCTGGGTTAAGTAAGGATAATTTATCGTAAATACTTTCTAGCATATCTTGATGGTTATCTTTACCGGTTTGTAATACTTTAAGGCAAGCAACCAGACCTTGTACAGCTAATTCAGGTTCCCATTCGTCTAATTTATACTTTGCTATAAAATTTAGTATCTTGTAAACATATGGAAAATATAGTTTATTTTGGTTTTGTTCCAAGAATAAATTTACAAGTTTTATATACCAGAATATCTTTTCCCTTTTACTTTGGGTTAAAGATATTTCCTTTTGTAATTTTAATAAAGTTTCTTGCAGTCCTTTGGATTTAATGTTTTCTTTTATTGAGGTAAAAATTGTGTCTATTTTTTTAAAAAGTTCATCGTGATTGGTAATATCAGATAAGGGGAGTGAACTAGAGACAGGTTTATTTAAAGTTTTTAACCATTTTTGGGTATTGGTATCAGCAAAGGGAGTATTATCTGAAAAACAAAGCTGCTCTATCCCTGGTAGTTTGTTTAGAAACCACTTTACTTCTTGTTCTATGGCTTTGGCAGCTAAGTTTTGTCCGAGATTCTCTAGGGCTTCTTTAGAATAACGACTCAGATCCAGCCAGAATAAGAATTGAGGCACATAAGCTTCAGCAGTTTCTAGGAGTGCTGGCCAGTCTTGATTTTGATAGAGATTTTTCAGGGCGTTTATAATAGTTAGATCTGGAGGTGGTAATAAGGTTTTTCCCTGTTCAGCCATGGGTTTATCTTCTATATTTAGCCAGCTTACAATTCTGTTTAATCTAAATAACTCTGGCCAGTAGGGTTTTTCTTTAGCTATAATAAGGCTGGCTTTATTTAAGAGAGAAAATCCTTGTTCCATTAAGGCCTGGGAGTTTTCTTCACTTGCGGCTGGTTCTGGAGCAGAGGCAGGTTCTGGTGAGGGCTTTTGAGAAAAATCAGGTGGTGGAGAAGAGGGAGGTGGATTTGAAGGTGGAGAAGGCGGGGGAATAGAACTCTCTGAAGGGGCAGTAATTATTTCTTCCAGGTTTTCTTTTAAGTTGAGAAAAGAAGGACCATCTGGCAACTTATCTGCAATAAATTTATCTATATCCTCAAGGTCTTTTAACAAGGCTTTCTTTTCATTTTGTTCAACTTTATATTCTTGCTCTCCTTTTAAGTGTTTTTCTATTTCTTCTTTCCACCAGTTTAAAGCATTTTTTCTTCCTTTCATTCTTTTTTTAGGAGGATAGAGCTCATCCCAAAAGTTATAAAGTATATCGCGTAAAATCTTTGTGCCAATAAATAGACCTTGTATTCCTTGTAGATGAAAAAGAGCAATTCCCAGGTAGGTAGTAATAATTAAATCCTTGGATTTTTCTTTCAGGATTAACTCGCTTAATTTGGCGACTTTTTCCCAATCTGGAGGTGTAGTAGCTGTAGGGGAAGAAAGTTTGTCTATTTCTTGCTGGACTGCTTCGTATTCAGGTTCATAGCGAACATCTTCTCCAGCTCTTTTATCTTCACTTATGGGAAGTTGGCCTAAATTTTCCAAATCCATATTTAAGTTACTCCTCAAAGGGACACTCAATAATTGTTTGAGGTATGGTTTTTGGGGTAGAATTAAGTAAGTTTAAGATATCTTCTTGATTTTTTAATTTATAACCTATTTTTATCCATTTTATATTAGCTTTTTTTAAGTATTCTTGATTAGAAGGAAAATCTTGAGGATAAAAAGTTTTACTCCCATTTTTAAAATCCTGTAAGAACCTGGCAAAACCTAAAGAACCAGGATAGTTTTTGTGTAAACTTAAATCAGAAAAAATTATACTTAAGGTGGTATCACCGCATTTTTGGGGAGACCAGTTAAACTTTAAGGTTTGAGGATAGTTATAATTGTTGAGAGTAAAATTGGTGTCAGAGCAGTTAACTTTTAAACTTACATAATAAGGAACTACATTGGCTTTGGTATTAACCTCTATGGGTATAGTAGTTAATTCTATAGAATAATTGTCTTTTTGATTTAGACTTAGTCTGTTACTTTTTTGAAGAAGGGATAAAATTTCCTTATTAAAAGGAAGATACATCTTTCTAAAATTTGGCTTTAATTTATAACCATTTTCTCCACCAATGATAAAAGGAGTGAGGTAAGTATTGTAAAATTTCCAAAGAGCTCCTTCATCCTTTTTAAATAGATTTTGAGTAAGGCTATCTTCATCGCTTGCCTTAACAACACTTAATACATCCTGCTCCCATTTGTTTTCCAAGTAACAACTAGCCTTTCTTGAACTAAAGTCTAACAGAAAGTCTAGAGGGCCAAAGACTAAGTCATAGACATAGCTTGTATCAGGGTAAGGATTCATAGAAAGCTTGAAACGATAATATTTTTTATAGGCAGTAACTAACTCGCTCTTATCCAGAGCGTCTGCCAGAAAGGTCTTTTTATATTCTTCAAAGGCTTCTTGCTCTGTAGCTACACTAATACTTATGTTCAGGGATTGAAGGTAATCTAAAAAGGCTTTTGCTCTTTCAATTAATTGTAACTCTTCTTGAGCAAGTTTTTCATCTACTTCTTGAGTAACATCTTTTGTTAGATTTTGTGCTTTAGACTTTAAGGAAGCCAGGATAGAACCCTGTTTTTTTTGGGTTAATTCTGTAGATTTTTCTTTTACTTTATATATTTTCTTTAACTCTTTTACCCAGTAGGGAGCTTTTTGGTTTCCAATATCCTTTTCCAGAGCATTAATTTCCTCAATAACTTTATCCAAAAGCAGAAAGTAAGGATTATAATTTTTAGTCATTGTCTCTGCCAGTTCTTTCCAGCTTTCTTCAGAGTTGATTCTAGATAGAGCAATATTAAAATTTTGAATAAAATTGTACCATTTTTGATAAAATTGATTTTTATACCATTTCCAGAATTGCACTTCCTTTAATTCTATATCTGTTTTTAGGTCAGTATATTGAGTGTCATTTTTTATTAACTGAATAAATTTTTTTATATTTTCTCTTCCTTGTTTAGTATAAGCAGAAGATACATATATTTAATTTTGATAAGAACCTATGTATTCTACTTGCCAGAAGTCGTTTAAATGAACTCTGGGAGAGTTAGCTATATTTTTATCTATAAGCCAAAGTAAATCTTTACCTTTTTTACTCAGGAGTTTTCTTAATAAGTTTTTATATATTGATAATTTTTCTTTAAAATAAGTTTTATCTTTATTCCAATTAAGATATGTATAATAGTTATCTATAAAAGTATAACTCAAACTGCTTATATTCTTATCATTCTTGTTTTGTTGAAACAAATCATTAGTAATATAGATAAATTCTTTAGTTAAGTAGTTATCTTTATTTTGTAAGTTGTCATTTATTATGGACATGCGTAGAGCTACGAAAGCTAAGTAATCTACAAAAATTTCAGGGGGGGGTATTTTCATCTATTTGGGATATTTTTAAATCTAGATAGCGGTCAAAGTTTTCTAAAAAGCCTTCTTTGAATAGAGAACTGTAGTGCTCTTTTAATTTTTGTTCTACAATCAGGCTTTGAGTTAGTCCAAATCTGGGGATAAGCCAGTTTTGGTTTTGTTGATCCATATCCAATATTTTTAAGCGCATTTTGTCTAAGAGGAGAAGGTTGTCTATTATTTGAGAAGTAAGGTTGGGAAGCTGGGGAAATTCTTCCTTAAAAGAAGATATGCTTTTTACATTTAGGTAAAAAGCTAAAGAGAGTAAGCTTCCTAGAGAAAGCATCAACAAAAGATAGGTAACAGTCCCTAAGTTGTTGACCAATTTTTTCCAACTTAGAAAAGAAGGTAAAGGGAAAATGAGATTCCTGTCCTGGGGTAAGATGGTTTGAAAAAAATCTTTTAGGAATATTCCCTTATTTGAAGGTAGATTGCCTGGGGTATTTTCTGGATTTAACTTGGTGGTAGTTAAAAAATCAGAGTTGGGTAGACCTTCTCTTAAGGCACTGGAAAAATAGATGCCTCTAAAAAGAGCATTTTCCTGATAGGTATTTTCCTCAAAGACACCATTCAGGAAAAAGGAAAGCTTGTTTAAAAGCTTTTCCATTTCTAAAGTAAAAGTAAAAGCGCCAGGCTTTAGAGGAGAAGTTTTATGGGCCAGGATGAGAAGTAGTTCATTTAACTTGTTTTCAATATCCTCTTTAGCCAGATCCAGTACTTCTTTAGAGGTGGCATGGAGGTTGGAATTGGTATATCCCATGGCCTGTTCAAGGGCCTTTTCAGGTAACATGCTGGTGAAGTCCGTAAAACCATACACCAGGTCCATTTTGGTAATAAGCACATAAACAGGAAACTTGGCGCCCATGGTTTGCATCATATGGTCAATTCTTTGTCTTAAACTCTGTCCTATCTCCTTTAATTCTTCAGGAGAGTTTTGAAGGAGTTTATCCGCTGCAATAACTACAATGACGCCATTTAAGGGTTCTTTTTTGCGATATTTACTTAAAAGCAGGAGAAATTCTTTCCATTCTTCTAAATCAGGACCTTCTTCAATGGGCACAGCGTATCTACCAGCAGTATCTAAAATAATAGCTTCTTTGAAAAACCACCAATCGCAGTTTCGAGTACCATAAATACCACTAGCTTTGCTTACCTCTGTTAGGGCAGAACTAAGCCTGGCATTTTTTATGGCAGAGGTCTTACCATTTCTAGACTCACCTAAAACCAAAAACCAGGGCAGCACATATAGGGGATTGCCATATTTCCTTAGATGAGAGTTTTGTAGCTTTTCTATAGATTCTTTCCAGTGGGCTTGAAGCTCTTCTAGTTTTAAGCGCTGAGGATGAGGTGAATCTTGAATAGCTGTAGTATCGTGTTCAATAATGTGTTTAATGAATTTTTTTTCTCTTTTTCGAAGAAAAAGTTTTTTCAAAAAGAAAATACCAAAAAGCAAAGCTAAGCCAAAAGTGAAAAGTATCAGACTAGACCATTGGGGCCAGGACATTTTTTGGGTGATAAAGTAAGATAGGTAGCCGATTGATATTATGAAAACAAGAATAAGAAGTATTTTTAAGGTTTTAAGTAATAGTTTTATCATATGCCCTTAAAATAATTATCTATTAAGAGATTTAATTCATAAGAATAAAATAAATACAGGCCTATTAAGATTATAAGAGGAAGAATAATTATTATCCAGGTCTTCCAGGAGTTTCCTTTCCAGGGAGTAAAGTTTCTTTTTTGCCTGGCAGTGTTTTTTTCGTAAGAAGAAGTAAAAAGAGACTGGGGTAAAGATAAATTGGGGTTAGAAGTTAGTTTTTTTAAATTGGAATATTTTATGTCCTCTAACTTTCCTTCTGTTATAGAATCATAATATTTACCTTTAAAACCCAAAGCCAGGCATAATTCGTACAATATTCTTAAATCCTTTTGTTCGTCAGGGATATTTTCTAACTTTTGAAAAAACTCTTCACCCGCTTGATCAGTGTTAAAAAATGTTTTTTGTAACTTATTTTTTACCCATTTAGACTTATCTTTAAGGTTAGAGCAAAGTATTTGTTCATCAATAAAAGCAGCTATTGGAAAAAAATACTCTTTCCAATCTGTAAAATTGTTTTTTTCAGCCAATTCTTGAGAGCGAGAAATAAGCTTTTTATAGTTTTCACTTATTTCATCAAAGGAGAACTCTTCTTCTCTTGAAGTCAAGTATAGGGTATAACTTAGAAGTTCTGCATAATAATTAAAATTTTTCATAAAAAATTCTCTATAGCTTAGAAATTACTAGATCTACAGAAGCATCTTCTGGTGCATTCTCCCAATATAAGGCTAAGTCTCCACTTTCTTTAATCCTGGGCCAGATTTTGGAGTCCTTTTCTAAAACAAAAAAGTAGGTGTGTTCTTTTTTGGGTAATCCTGGTGGAGGAGAAGTGCGCTGAAAGAAGGGAAGGCCAGGTAAGGCCCGGGCAATTAAGGTTTCTAGATGGGAACTGGTAGATATCTTGGCTAAGGACTCCAAGCTGGGGATAGAGCTCTCTTCTTGGGTGGTAATTACTAAACAATAATTAAACTTATCTTGCAATAGATTAAGAGGAAGACTTACCTCAAAAAAGTCTTCTTTTCTAGTCAACCTTAAGATGTTTTCTGCACCAATGACAATAGCATCTAACAGTTCCTCCAGGAGTAAGATTAATTCTGAAAAGCTTTGGTAGAGATTGTTATGTTGATAACCAGTCAAGAGTTTTTTATTTTCAGAAGTAATACCTAAGGCATTTATTCTATCTGTAAAGGTACTTAGCTCACCTACTAATTGGCTTAAGTAAGAATATAATTTAAAGGGATGCAAGCTATTACTTTGAATAAATTGCTCCAGCAAAGGAATATTTCTATTTAGCACTAAAAGGTCCAGAAGATATCTTAAATATCCTATTTCAAAATTATTGCGTTGAGAGTCTTTGTTTAATTTATAACCCTCCAAGGTTTGTAGTTTAGAAAGGATGTGTTCTTTTAGCTGTAGTAAAAAATTAGAAAAATAAGAGAAGTTTTTTACATTAAGTAAGGGTGGAAGAAAATCAGAAGTAATAGTCCATCCCTTTTCTTCTTTTTTGACTTTAGCCAGGGGAAGGAGGTAATAGTCATTTAAAGACTCTAATTCCTCTTCAAAAAAAATATTTAGCACATATTGCAAAAACCTAACCTTGGCTACAGGAGAGTCTGCTAAATAAATGTCTTTTACGTCTCTGGGATCTGGAGAGGAAACAAATCTAGTACCTATGACCCCTTCTTCTATATCTTCAGTTACATTTGAACTATCTGGCATTAATTTTTTTAAGCCAAGATAGACCAAAGTTTCTTTTGTGCCATCCAATTTTTTGAGACTGCGAGGTCTAAGAATGGCATTTTGGGGATAATCTACATAAGTTTTATCTGGAAAAAGAGCTTTTACCTTTTCTATTTCTAAAAGATTTTCTACCAGGGAAGATTTTCTAAACTTTAGTTCACTTATTCCCCAATAGTAGTTGAAGTTTTCTAGCTGGTAAGCATTTATCTTTTGGATGTATATTTCTTGCTGTTGAAAGTGTTGAGGCTGTAAAAAAAGACCCTGGAACCAAAATACTGGAGAAAAATTCATTGAGTAGTCTCCTTTAACTCTTGCAGGCTATTTTCAGTAAAAATTAATTTTAAGTTGAGGTCTGGTATGATTGCTATTTTTTCTCTAGAAAAAAATCCTTTTTTCTTTAGTTTGTAAGGTATTTGAATAAACAAAGTGGTTTTGGTTGGTTCTAAATTGTAGTAAGCAGCAACTATGGCCAACCATTGCGCGTCTTTTACTCTATCTAAGACTATTTTATCCTTACTTCCTGGCTCAATAAATATCCTCTTATAAGTAAGGACATTGTTATCTTGTAAATTCTGATTTAAAATTTTTAGCAGGCCTTCTTTGTAAGAAGATAGTTTTTTGAAATTGTTGGGATCATCTAGCTGGCAGATTACTACTAGTAAAGAATGGGGGAAATTGTCATAATAGTTTAGATTGGGATTAGCTTGATATTCAATAGTTATTGCTTTTTCTTTGAAATTCCAGTTAGGAATAGGTGTAGGTGGTTTTGAACAAGCACTAAAAAAAAGCTAAAAATAAAGAAGAAATAGATACTCTTTTTTATCACCGCTTATCACCACTTCTTTACTTTTGAAGTAAACAAAAGATGCTAAAAAGTCAATTGGTTTTTAAAAACAAGCTAAAAGTTTTTAAGTGTAAACTTAAACTTAAGATATTTAAACTTTTTTGTCATAATTATTAAAAAATAAAATTTATTAGGCTAGCTGGTTGATATTGTTGCAGAAAAATATCAAGGTAAAAATAACTATTTTTGATTCTTGACTTTTTTTAAAAAAATAACTTAACTTCTGGATTTAGAAGGATTTTTAAAAAGGAGTTAATGATTTTGATTGGATATAATAAGCCAAGGGTGAGGTTAAAAAGGCTTAAACTCAGGCGCAAGGCTCCTGCCAAGAAGCTCTGGTGGCTAATGGCAGGCATTTGTGGGATTGCTGTTTTTTATTTTTATTTTTTCTTTCCTGTTAGCTCCAATATTGAAGCCAGCCTTCCTCCCAGGCCAGATTTAGAGAAAGCACATACCCTAGCTTTAAAAGAAGATACTGCTTTTAAGCCCTTGCAGGAAGTTGTAGTAAAAGAAGCAAGTATAGTTGCAGGAGATAATTTGATCTCTCTTCTGGGAGAGTATCTTGGAGTAGAAGAGATTTATGCTCTGGTAAACAGGGCCAGGCCTTATTATTCCCTGGAAGATTTAAGGGTAGGGCATAAGTATAGGTTGCTTTTTAGAGATAACACTTTGGTAGGCTTTGATTATGAAATTGATGAGAATAATGTTTTAAGTGTACTTATTTCCAGAGGAAATTTTGAGATTAGCTTAAAGAAAATTCACTATGAAGTAAAAGAAGTTTTAGTTCAGGGCACAATAGAAGATAGTTTGTTTTTGGCTGTGAAAAAGGCAGGAGAAGAGCCTGCCCTGGCCATTAATCTGGCTAATATTTTTGGCTGGGATATAGATTTTATTCGAGATATCTGGCCTGGAGATAGTTTTGTGGTTTTGGTGGAGAAAAGATACAGGCAAAACCAGTTTGCTGGTTATGGTAAAATTCTGGCAGCCAAATTTATTAATCAGGGCAAGCCTTTTTATGCTTTTTATTATAGGACAGGAAATAGAGAAGATTATTTTGACTTACAGGGTCGTTCTTTGAGAAAGGCCTTTTTAAAAGCTCCCCTTGCCTTTAGCAGGATATCTTCAGGGTATTCCTTACATAGAAAACATCCCATCTTAAAGGTGGTTAGGCCCCATCAGGGAGTGGATTATGCAGCTCCCTTAGGTACACCCATAAAAAGTGTGGGAGATGGGGTGATAGTGCAGATAGGTTGGGATAAAGCTGCTGGTAAGTTTATTAAAATCAGGCATAAAAATGGTTATGAGACCATTTATAACCATATGAGTAGATTTGCCAGGGCCATGAAAACAGGTAAAAAAGTAAAACAGGGGCAAGTTATTGGTTATGTGGGTAAGACAGGCTATGCTACAGGGCCGCATTTGGATTTTAGAGTGAAAAAAAATGGTCTGTATATAAACCCCTTGACATTAAAGTCCACTCCTACCACTCCTATTTCTAAAAAGGAAATGGATTCTTATTTAAAACATATTGCTTCTTTGCAACCCCGCCTGGATTCCTTACTTACGCAGAAGTAAAAAAAAGTTGACTTTGATTACTTATTTGTGTTTATCCTTATCTCCAAAAGGAAGTTGTAGGAGGTAGGGATATGGGCAAAAAGTTTACCTTTTTGATTGTATTTTGGCTGGGTCTATTTAGCGGGCTTGCTTTAAGTGCTGAGGAAAAGAAGGTGCAGGCAGGTCCCAAAGAACCTGTACACTGGATTACCGCAGATCACAGCAAGCACAAAATTTTAAACCAAGATTTTAAAACCCCGGAAGAGGTTATTGCTGCCTGTCTTTCCTGTCATAATGAAGCGGCCAAACAGATGCAAAAGACTATCCACTGGACCTGGCTTTGTCCTTATGACCCGGAGAAAAAAATGGGTAAGGGGGGGCTGACTTTTAACAATTACTGCATTTCCATTTGGAGTAATGAGCCCAGATGCACTTCCTGTCATGCTGGTTTTGGCTGGAAAGATAGGCATTTTGATTTTTCCAGGCAGGATAAAGTGGATTGCCTGGTCTGCCATGACCAGACTGGCACCTATAAAAAGTTCCCTACCTTAGCTGGTTATCCTGTATCTGAACCCAAAAAATTTGGTCAAAAGACCTTTTATCCACCTGATTATAAAACCATTGCCCAGAGTGTGGGCAGGCCTACGCGTTATAATTGTGGTACCTGTCACTTTTTTGGAGGTGGAGGTGATGGCGTAAAGCACGGAGACCTGGATTCTTCCATGTTTAACCCTTCCAGGGACCTGGATGTCCACATGAGTCCCAAGGGTGCTAACTTTACCTGTGTACGCTGCCATAGCACAGAGGCCCATAAAATTGCAGGCAGGTGTTATAAACAACCTGCTTTTAGAGAGAGAAAAAGCTTGCTGGAAGACGACCAGATTAAGCGAATTGCCTGTGAATCCTGCCATTCAGCCACTCCTCACAAAAACATGGCCAAACTAAACGATCACACGGATAAAGTTGCCTGTCAGAGTTGTCATATTCCCACTTTTGCCAGAAAATTGCCCACAAAGATGTATTGGGATTGGTCCAAGGCTGGACAACTCAAAGATAACAAACCTTACACAGTAAAAGATGAATTTGGAAAAGATAAGTATAATTCTCTAAAAGGAGAATTTGTCTGGAAGAAAAATGTGGTGCCTGAATACCTGTGGTTTAATGGCTCCATGGATTATATCTTGCTTACAGATAAGGTAGATCCTCAAAAACAACCTATTAAGATTAACCGGGTTATAGGCAGTAAGGATGATCCCAAGTCCAGAATTTATCCCTTTAAAGTTCATAGAGGAAAGCAGCCCTTTGATCCTATAAACAATACCTTTGTTGTACCTCATCTTTTTGGCTCCAAAGAATCCAAGGCCTATTGGAAAAATTTTGACTGGGGTGCAGCCATTGAAGCTGGAATGAAGTACGCTGAACTTCCCTATAGTGGAAAATACTCTTTTGTGGAGACAGAGTATTACTTTCCTACTACTCACATGGTTGCTCCTAAGGAAAAGGCTTTAAATTGTAATGAATGTCACTCCAAGAATGGCAGATTAAAGAAACTGACTGGTTTTTACATGCCAGGAAGGGATTCTCTACAGGTTTTAGATGTACTTGGTTGGAGTGGAGTGGTAGCTGCTTTGTTGGGAGTGTTGATTCATGGCTTACTTAGAATTTTTTATAAAAAGGACTAGGAGGAAGAGATGAAAATATATCTCTATACCCGTTTTGAACGTTTTTGGCACTGGGTTCAGGCCCTTTTGATTATAATTTTATTAATGACAGGCCTGGAAATACATGGAAGTTATGTCTGGCTTGGGTTTAAAAAGGCTTTTCAGGTACATAACTTTTGTGCCTGGTCTTTGTTAATCTTATATGCTTTTATTGTTTTCTGGCTTATTACCACAGGAGAGTGGAAGCAATATCTGCCCACTTACAGAAAACTTTTGGAAGTTGTACGCTATTATCTTTTTGATATTTTTAGGGGCAAGCCTCATCCTGTACCCAAAACAGAAAGTAAACACAATCCCTTGCAAAGGATTACCTATTTAATGATAGTCTCTTTTCTGGTTCCTTTTCAAATTATTACTGGATTTTTGTATTATTATTACAACAAATGGACTGAATGGAATATAAAGTTGTCTTTGGATAGTATTGCTTATCTGCATACAGCAGGGGCTTTTGCCTTTTTCATTTTTTTGATTGTACACATTTACATGACCACAACTGGAGAGACTATTTTCACCCACATTAAGGCCATGTTTACAGGGTATGAAGAGGTGGAAAAAGAAGAAGAAGTTGCCACCTGGGAAGTTAGGACAAAATAATAAAACCCTTTCAGTAAATTGTGAAAAGGAAGGTCTTTTGACCTTCCTTTTTTTATAGGTTTTGTTTCAGATAGTTTGTCTTTTTTCAAAAAATAGCACAACATCTATAAATAAACCCTATACATAGTTTAAAAATCAGGTTATATATTAACAATAAGTAGTGGGTGGTATCTTTTTTTCTTTTGATAACAGATGTTTATGTAAAATATTTATGCAGAAACTTAAGTTTCCTTCTTTTTACTTAAGATTTAAGGATTCTAAATTGGAGGAAGAGTTCCGCCAATATTATAATATAAAATATATTCGCCTGTCCCTCTTGTTGGGTGCTCTGATTTATTCTTTCTTTTTCTTGATTGATCCCATCTTAACTCCAGATATTTATCCCCTGGCCTGGTTAATCAAGGGAGTGCTTTTACTTTTTCTTTTTTTTCCAATTTTTATTTTAAGTTTTTCTGATTATTTTAAAAACTGGCTTCCTTATCTAGTTTCTTTTATTGTATTTGTGGTAGGATTTAGCATTATTTATATAACAAATATGTCTATAGACCATAAAGCCCATTTACATTTTATTGGACTTATTTTGGTCTTTATTTACTCCTATACTTTTTCTCGGATTTTGGTTGATTATGTAAACATATCTGTTTTAGCTATTTGGGGAGTTTATTTAGCTGGTTTATTTTATAATCCTCATCTTGATATTGAATATATCATTATAGATGTTTCTTTTTTGATATTTTCCCTTATTTGCTCTGTATATGCTGGATTTTTAATAGAAAAGTTAGATAGAAACAATTTTTTGTTATTGAGAGATCTTGATAAACAAAAAAAAGAATTAGAGTTAGCTAATAAGAAATTAGAAAAGTCTTCCTTTGTTGACTACTTAACAGGTCTTTATAATAGAAGGTATATGGAGATGAGGTTTCGAGAAGCTATAGCTACTTATAAAAGGCATAAAATTTCCACATCTATAATGTTTTTTGACCTTGATGATTTTAAAAAAATCAATGATGAATATGGACATGATTTTGGAGATTTGGTTTTAAAAGAAATAGGTAAAGTTATGCGTTCTTACCTGAGAGATAATGATGTTATTTTCCGTTATGGAGGAGATGAATTTTGCGTTTTGCTTTTAAATTCAGATTTATTTAAAAGTCTGGAAGTCGGTAAGAGAATGCTTAGGGGGTTGAAGGAGTTGACCAATATTGCAGGCAAAGAAGTAAAACTTAGCTTTAGCGGAGGATGTATAAGTTTGTTCCCTGATATTGACAGTGTGAGTGAAATCATTAAAAGAGCAGACAATTTGCTTTACAAAGCCAAAATGGAAGGGAAAGGCAGGATATTGGGAGATTTTAGTGGTGTTGAGTCTGGAAGACAAGATAGCCAAAAGTAATGAGTTGCTAGAAAATATATTGCGTTCTTATCCTGAGGATAAAATTTTTGTTTCCTGGACAGGAGGCAAGGATTCAACCACAGTATTATATCTATGGAAGAATCTTTTAGAAAAGAAAAATATAAATAAAGTAAAGGCTCTTAGCATAGATACAGGTCTTAAATTCCCGGAGATAGTTGCTTTTAGAGAAGAGATAAGTCTTCTTTGGAATATAGAATTACATATTGCCAAGCCAGACGTGAACTTATTGCACTATGAGATAGCTAAAGATAAGGTGAAGTGTTGTTATGACTTAAAGATTGTACCCTTAAAGCAAAGCATTAAGACTTTAGGTATAGAGGTCTTACTTACAGGTCTTAGAAGAGACGAACATAGATTTAGAAAACAGAGAGACTATAAAGAACAAAGAGAAAATCCTGATTATTTACAGGTAAATCCCATTTTAGATTGGACAGAGCTGGATATCTGGACCTTTTTGTATAAAGAAAATGTCCCTTTTTGTTCCTTATATGAGAAAGGATATCGTTCTTTAGGCTGTATTCCCTGTACCAAGATGGTGACAGGTGGAGAGGAAAGGGCTGGTAGAGATAGGGAAAAGGAAGAAAAGCTAGCCTATCTCACCAGCCTGGGTTATTTTTAAAGTTTTACCTGAAATTCCCCTTCCTTGTAAATGGTTATTTTTTCTCCATTTTTTAAGTGAGCAATTACTTCTTTATCCTCTGTATTTACCAGGTCCCAGTGCAAGGCTGATTCATTAAAACCCAGTTCTTTCTTTTTTTCAGGCGTTAGTTCCTGGGGATTGCCAGCATAGGTATCTGCATAGGAAGCTCCTACTGCTATATGACAGTTGCCAAACTTTCCTCCAAAATTTTCGTCAAAAAGGGTATTGGCCATAAACTTGCCTATTGGTGAAAATCTTCTATCAGTTAGAGAAAACTCTCCCAAATAACTAGCTCCTGCATCCATTTCTAGTTGTTTGCGAACAAATTCTTCTCCCTTTTTCGCTTTTACTTCTACTACCTTTCCCTGTTTAAAAGTAAGCTTTACACCTTCTACTAAATTGCCACTTCTATAAGAAGGTTGGTCTGCAAAGTAAGTGCCTTCAGTAAAGCGAAAATCAGGAGAAAGAAAAATTTCAAAACTGGGGATGTTGTGGCCGGAGACCCCAATCCAGCGTCTGTTTTCACCTATAAACACTTTGAGTTGCGTATGTTTTGAGCGTACTTCCACATATTCTATGGCCAGAGAATTTAGCCAGCTTTTAATTGTTTCACTTTGTCTAAAAATGGTTTCCCATTTTTGACTGGGATTTTCTGTCTCCAGAAATACTGCTTTTTTAATCTCTTGAGTATACTCAGCAAGGGATAGGCCAGCCTTATTAGCCAGTTCATCTGTAGGATAAAGGCATAAGGTCCAACCAAATAACCCTTGATTTTCTCTCTTTTCCAAAATGTCTCTTAAGTATTTTTTGGCCAGAGCAAATTTGCCAATGGACTCTGGGTTTACACTTTGTAGGTGAGTGAGGGATTCGGGTGCCAAAAGGGAAATCAGACCATTTAAGTTGGAATAGAGCTCTTCTTCTCCTGGCACTTTAAAGGTAAGCTGAAAGTCCCGGGCCTGACCAAAAAAGGTCTTTTCCAGTTCTGGTGGATAGTTTATGCGAACTAGGGGATTTAAATCCTTTTGCAAAAGCTCCTGCAAAAGGATATTGGCTAAAGGTAAAGCAGCTTTATCGGTTCTTATCAAGACTATATCTTGGGGGGAAAACTTAGTGCTTCTAGCCTTTTCCATTCCCCAGATAAGAACCTGAGCGTATTTTTGTAGTTCCTCTTGGGTAAACATATGAATTTTCTCCTTTGAAAAAGTAGGGTTTAATCTTATAGTTATCCTGAATAAAGTGCAAGAAAGGATATTGCCTTAAAGTTAACTTAAATTTTGTCAACAGATTTTAGAGAGAAAAAGGAGGATAAAACACATGCTTAGTTGGGAAACAATAGTGGCTTTATTTAGTCTCACCTTAATGGAAGTAGCTTTGGGTATTGATAACCTTGTTTTTATCTCTGTAGTTTCAGAAAAATTGCCAGCAAAATCTCAGCCCAGAGCAAGAAGATTGGGATTACTGGCTGCAATGATTTCCAGAATTCTTTTGCTTTTTGTCCTGGCTTATTTTTTGCATCTTGCTTCTCCTTTGTTTTTTATTGGTAAATTTCCTGTTTCCATTAGAAATATAGTTTTCTGTATAGGTGGAGTGTTTTTATTGTATAAAGGGACAAAAGAAATACATCTTCGTCTAGAAGGAGTACAAGAATTTAAAAAGAATAAACAAAGACATTCTTTGCTAATTATTCTATTAGAAATAGTTTTTATGGATGTGGTATTTTCTTTAGATTCAATTATTGTTGCTTTAGCTATGGCAAAGGAAATCTGGGTTATGGTTTTAGCTATTATTTTATCTGTAGCTATAATGATGTTTTTTGCGGAAAAGTTAAATTCCTTTTTACAATTACACCCCACATTTAAAATTTTGGCCCTTTCTTTTTTACTTTTAATTGGTGTTTCCTTAATAGCAGAAGCCTTAGGAAAACATATTGAAAGGGGCTATATCTATTTTGCCATGATTTTTTCTCTTTTTGTAGAAATTTTAAACTTAAAAATAAAAAAGAGAAAAATGTTAAAATCTAGCTGAGGTTGATATTTTTACTCATGCTTTTAAGCACCTTAGCTAGCTTGTCAGAAAGGGTTACCCCGATATACTCAAAGCGTAAGCTTTCCTTTGGCAGTCCCAGAGTACTTAAGGTCCCTTTGAGCAGTTTTACCCTTCTATCTTCCAGGTAATTGCCCCAGAGATGGTGGCAATTTTTAGGAGGGCAGCCTGCAATAAGGACTCCATCTGCATAGCCAGAGGTGAGTATTTCCAGGGCCAGGTCTGGATTGAGGGAAGCAGAGCAGCGTACCCGAATGGTTCTGGTGTTTAAAGGTAGCTCTAATTTTTTAGGACCCACTAAATCTCCAGCTGCATAGGAACACCAGTAGCATAAAAAGGCCAGAATTTTGGGCTCAGAGGGTAAGGCGTGTTCAAAGGCTTTTTTGGCCATTTCCAGGATTTGTAAGTCTGTAAGGTTTTTGAGGTTAATGGCCCTGGAGGGGCAAGAACTAACACAAAGTCCACAACCTTTACAAAAACCAGGGTCAATAAAAAAAGGAGTATCTTTGGAGCTTAAAATGGCTCCATGAGGGCAGATGGGCACACATAGGCCGCAGTGGGAGCATTTATCTAAGTCAATTTGAGAGACATATTTTTGTTTTTTTCCTTGCAGGGCAAAGCTGGCTTTTAGGGCTGCATTGGCACCTGATTCTATGCTTTCCTGCACGTCTTTTATTCCCCTGGCTGAACCAGCTAAAAAGACTCTCTCCACTAAACTTTCTCCAGGTCTAATAATCTTGGGTTGAAATTCTTCTGGGAAATTTTTCTCGTCAGTAAGTAATTTTAGGTCCTTTAAAAAAGAGATTTCTGGAGGCAAAAGGGGCTCAGCCATTACCACCAGATCTGCCTCTATTTCTTCTCCTTCTTCAGTAGTAAGGGTTAACCACTCCTCTCCTTCAATTGTTTTAATTCTGGTTTTGATAAACTCCACGCCTTTTTCTTGGGCCTGCTTGTAGAAAAATTCTCCACTTCTTCCTATGGGTTTAAAGTCTTGATAGATTACTCTGGTTTCTGTGCCCATAAAAAAGGAAGCCATGCGAAAGGCGTGTTTGGCCGCAATAGTACAGCAAAGTCTGGAACAATGGCCGGTATGTTCCTTTTGGCAAAGCACAAAGACCACACTAAGGGGTGGACGGCCAAAAAAACGATTGGCAGCCAGGCGTTCAAACTGAGTAAAAGTAATAATTTTGGGATGATTTGGCTCAAAGGAGATGTCTGGAGGCAATTTGGCTTCAAAACCAGTGGCCAGAATAAGGGCTCCAAAGGTATCTGTGCTTAATTGGTTTTCTGCCTTTAAGTCTATGGCCTTAGTGGGACAGATTTGCGCACATTCTCCACAAAAGGTGCAGTTTTCTGGATCTAAAGAGTAAGTATCTGGTAAGAGAAGGAAGTTTTCCTTAGCAATAGCCTTTTTTTGGGTTAATCCAAAATCAAAAGGATTGGGCGTGGTTACGGGACAGACTTCCTGGCATTTACCACAAGAAATACACAAGCTGGGATTTACAAAATTGTTTTTTTGCAGAAAAGTTACTTTAAAATTACCTTGTTTTTTTTCTATGCTGGCTATTTCTGTAGAAAGTAAGGGCGTAACCTTTTCCTCAAAAAGTACATCCCTGGCCAGGACAGGAAGCACACATTCACTGGTACAAAAACCATAACTGCCTTCAGATTGCCAGAGAAAGGGCACTTTACTGGCTACTCCGCCTAGATACTTTTCCCTTTCCACCAGGGTGGTTTTAATGCCCATTTTGGCCAGGTTTAAACTGGCGCTAAGCCCTGCTACACCACCGCCTACTACCAGGACCTTTTCTGCAAACTTAGGCAGGTCTAAGGCCTTTTCATTGAAGAGAAGTTTAGTGTAGGCAATATTAAACATATCCAAAGCCTTGGAGGTAAGCTCTTCTCTGGATGCTTTGGGGTGATGCCAGACGCATTGTTCCCTTAGGTTTACGCTTTCAAAATGTCCCCTATTTATTTCTAAGTAATCTAAAAGTTGATAAATCCTATCTTCTGTAAAGGTAAGGGAAGACCTTTCTGAGCAGGCGCCTATAAGAAGGTGGGTAAATTTTCCTTTTAGATGCTCTAATTCTTGTTTGTTTTTTTTGCATAAAAGGGAGAATCTAAAAACTTTCTCTACATGCTCATAAGTTGTTAAAGTACTTTCTAACAGGTCAAAATCTATTTTTTCGGCTAAATTGTTTCCACAATCACAGAGAAAAATAGCTATTTTTTTCATGGCATACTCCTTAGGTAGAATGAAGGTTGTTAGTATTAACTTTTATGGCTGCCTGTCAACTTAATCTCTTCCAGGTTCCAGAAAGTAGCTGGAAGATTTTCAAACCTTTCCGGGTGACAGGTAAGAAAAATAAATTGAATACGAGTACTTAGCTTTTCTACCAGTTGAAAAAAATTGGCTAATTTTTGTTTATCTGTGTAGGGCAGGGCATCGTCCAGCACCAGAAGTTGGGGTTCTTGTTGGGAGAGAAAGTCAGCCAGAGCTAATCTCAGGGCAAGGAAAATTTGCTCTTTTTCTCCTCCAGAGAGAAAATTTAAGCCCAGGTTAAAAGTAGAATTTATAACTCCCTGAGGAGTAAGCTGGGAATCAAGTTCAATTGTTCCTGGCCTGCCGTTTATCTGGTGAAAATAAGCAGAGGCCTTTTTTTGCAGGTCGGGAATGAGTTCCTGGGCTTGTTTTTCCCTGAGTTGATTTATGCCCCTGAATAAAAGGGCTATGGCCTGCATTTTGGTTTGCTCTCTTTCCTTTTCTTTTTCCAGTTTTCTTTGCTCTTCTTCTTTTTGGGCCAGCTTGATGTAAATGTTTTCTTTGCTTAAATGTTCCAGGTTCCATTTAGCCCTTTCTAGTTCCCTACTTATCTGTCCATATTTATTTTGTAATTCTTCCAGTTTTTTTTCTGTGTTTTTTAGTTCTTCTGTCGGGTCAGTTGAATATTTTTTTAGTTCCTGACTTAGCCTTTCTTCTTCCTTTTTTATGTTTTTTATACCCATATCCAGTAAAAGGGCATTTTGTTGTAAGCTTTCAAGATTGAGCTTGCTTTGCTCTAATTCCAATCCCAGCTTGTTAATTTCTTCTGCCACAGTTTCTTGGGTTCTTGAGAGATAGTTTAACTCAGAAGAGAGTTTACTTATTTCTTCATTTAAATTTTTATTTAAAAGATTTTTACTTTGTAGATTTTCTATTCTTATTTTTATTTCTTTTTCTATTTCTTCTAAGCTTTCTTTTATTTTTTCTTTTAAATTTAAACTTTTTTCTAATTCTTCTTTTTTTTGTATAATTTTATTTATTTCATCTCTAAATAGAGCCAATTTTTTTTCATTTAAAATGGTTCTTATGGTTGAAACTATGTTATCTATTTCTATTTGTTTTCTTTCAATCTCTTTTTTTCTTCTTTCTATTTCTTCTATATTTTTTAGGTTATAAGTTTTTAATATCTGGTTTATGTCTGCATTTATTTTTTCTTCTTTTTCCTTTATATTCTTGATATCCTTATTTTCAATAGATGACTTTATTTTTGCTATGTTGTCTATTTCCAGTTCTACTTCTGGAAAGTTTTTTAGGTTTATTTTTTCTCCTTTTTTTATTCTTTTTTTCTCCTTTTCCTGAGTTATGTTAATGTCGTCCAGAGCAAGCAATTCCAGGTTAATTTGAAAACTTTCCTTTTGAATTTGCAGTTTTTTTAGATGTTCCTTTAAAGCTAAAATTCTCTTTTCTTCTTCTGCAGAAGGAAGTTTTATTTTTTTTATTTCCTCCGTTAGTTCATAATATTTTTTTTCCAGTTTTTGAGCCTGTTCAAGAATAGGTTGTTTTTCTTGAATCCTTTTCTCCAGTTCTAAAAAATTTTCTTGTTTGTATTTTTTATCTTTAAGGATTTGCCATTTTTCTATTTCTTCGCTTATTATTTTGATTTCCTTAGTTAATTTTTCCAGTTTTTTCTCTTTTTCTTCTTTTATCTTTTTTAAGTCCAGTTCTTTTTTAGAGTAATCTTTTTGTTTATTTTTTAATGTTTCTATCTTTTTTTCTTTATCTTTTATTTCCTTTACCTTTCTTAAAATGAGTTTTAGCTCTGATTCAGACTTGCTTTTTTCCAGTTTTACTTTACTTAATTCTGTTTGCAATTTGGTAAATTTTTCTGTTTCCTGGACTAATTTTTTTATCTTTATTTCTACTTGAGTTATTTCTTCTTTTAATTTCTTTTCTTGAGTATTTAAGTCTTTGATTGTTGTACTTAAACTTTCATATTCTTTTAATTTTTCTTCTAATTCTAATTTTTCTTCTTTTATTTTTTCTAGTTTTTCTTCCAGTTTTACTATGTAGGGGGCATTTTGCCCTTTTTTTATTCTTCCAGTAGAGGTAAAGTAAGTAAAATAATAATTGGTTATTTTTTCTTCCAGGTCTTTGCTTGCTAAATCAGAAAAGATATCTCTTTTATTTTGGAGCAAGGATAATATTTCAGGAGTTATTTTTTGATAATCTATTCTATCTTGAGGTATTAGTAGGATATGGAAAATACCAGAGTCTTCCAGGTTAAGACTTTTTTTGTCCTTTTCTAGAGCCAGGATTTCTCTTAACTTATTGTCTGCCTGTTTTCCTTCAGCTAAAGGGAAAAAGAGGTCTTCTTCTTTTCTAAGCAAAAGGGCATTGGCTCTGTCTAAAAAGGATTTTTGTAATTTATAAGTGGTATTGTTTTGTTTAAATTCTATCTCCACCTCTGGAGATAGGTGTCTGCCCAAAGGGGCAATAGCCTTTATTTCTTTGTTCTTTAAATGATGCAGTTCAAAAAGTCCCCTGTACAGAGCTTCAAAAAGAGAGCTTTTGCCCGTACCATTGGGACCATAAATAACATTGATTTTGGGAGAAAAAGGTCCAATTGTGGTTTCTTCTAAAAAACAGCGCCATCCTTTTATTTTTATATTTATAAGCTGCATAATTATCTACCCAAACTAAAGATTAGTTTTAAAGCTTCTTTGTATTCGGCTGAAGTTATACTTTCTTCCTTTTTTTCTTGCTTTAAAAAGTTTAGCAGTTCCTTGCCCAGGGCTGAAGCAATGGAGTCAACCAGCTCTGCTTCTTCCAGGAAAAATAAATCCTCTTCTCTTATCTTGATTTCCAGGAATTCTTCTCTGGCCAAATTAATAAGATTTTCTAGGGATTGCCAGTTAGTAGGGCTTAAATTGCCCTTTAGGGTCAGCTCCAGGATGGTTTTTTCTGGCATAAGTTTTTGCAGAGCTTGTTTTAAACTTGCTATATCTTCAGCACTAAAGAGTTCTTTCTCCATTTTTAGCCAGGATATTTCTCCTACTTTTAAAGGAGTTATTTGAGGTGGTTCCTGGGGATGCTTAATTTCTACCAGCAAAACCTGACCGGAGTTTTCTTCTCCAAATTTGGTGGTTTCTGGAGTGCCAGAATAAGCTATTTTTTCTGAATATTGGTAATAAGAGTGCCAGTGTCCAAGAGCCAGGTAGGAAAAGTCCAATTCTTTGGCTCGGTTCGGGGTTAAGTAAAGTTCCTGGTATTTGTCGTCCAGAGCTAAGTTTAAATGCCCCAGGCCAATACTTATTTTCTTTTTATTTACTTCTTTTAGCCAGTGAAAACATTCTTTTTGGGTGTAAGGATCTTTTACCGGCGCAGGATAGAGAATGTAGTTAGCATATTCTATAGGCTTTTCTTCTTTAAGAAGAAAAACATTTTCCACTTCTGACCACAAAGGATTTTCCCAGATAGAACCATAGACCAGAGGGTCATGATTGCCAGGGAGTAAGTAAATGGGATTGGAGAATCTTTTTAAGATATTTAATAGTCTAGAAAGGGTTTTAGGGTTTATGGCATTGTGGTCAAAGACATCACCACAAACTAAAATACAATCAACTTTTTCCTTATTGGCCATCTCTATTATCCTTTCTATTGTTTTAAACCGAGCTTCTCGAACCTTTTCTCCTGCATAGGCAAGTTGATTGACTTTTAAACCTATTTGCCAGTCTGCGGTATGAAGTAGTTTCATTTTTTCTCCTTACTTAAGTAAGCTAGTCGTTCTAACAGGGGAGGGTGGCTGTAGTGGAAAAATACATAGAGTGGATGGGGAGTTAAATTGCTTAAATTATTTTGGGCTAATTTTTTTAGAGCAGATATTAAGTAGTTATTGTCAATGTATTTGCAGGCTAGTTTGTCTGCCTGTTTTTCAAAGGTTCTGGAAAAATAATTGCTAACAATACTTAACAATAGGCTTAAAGGAGAGAAAAGAAGCATAAAAGCAATAAGACCAGCTATAACTGTTGGTTGTTTAAAATTTAAAGCCTGGGCTATCTGAAGACTGGTTAAAAAGAAGCTGGCTAAATAGAAAAAGATAAAAAGCTGCAATAAAAATAAAATCAAGTTTTTGAAAATGTGCTTTAATTTAAAGTGACCTAGTTCATGCGCAAGCACTGCCAGGATTTCTTGGTCCTTTAATTTTTCCAATAGAGTGTCAAAAAGGGCTATTTTTTTGTATTGTCCAAAACCAGTTAAAAAGGCATTGGCTTTACTGGTGCGTTTAGAGCCATCCATAAGATAGATGTTGGTCAGGGTGTAGCCAAGCTTTTGGGCCAATTGCGTTATATCCTGGCGTAAAGTGCCTTCTGGAAGTGGGGTAAAGCGATTAAAGAGGGGCAAGATAAATTTAGGAGCAAGATATTGTAAGAGTAAGACAAAGCCAAAAATAATAACCCAGGCAACAAACCAGGCTGTATTGGGATAATGGCTCCAGAGATAGATAATTATACTCAAAAGAATGGAGCTAATAAGAGCGCTAAGAATAAACTCTTTTATTTTGTCTTGAAAAAATAAGGAAAGTTTCATGCGGTTAAATTGATATTTTTTTTCCAGGTAAAAGTGTTCATACAGTTCAAAGGGAAGGTTTAAAAGAGTGGTAAGGAGTAATAAGAAAAGGAGATAAAGGATTTGTTGCCCCATGGTATTTATATTTAGCCAATCCAATTGATGATAGAGCCAACCAAAAAATCCTGTTTGAAGAAAATAAATTAGTAAACTTGTCTCTAAAGCAGAAGAGAGTATTTTAAAGTAGGTTTTTTCTTTGGTATAGAGTTGACTTTGGGCATATTGTTGAGGAGAATAAATATCTCTGGCTGCTGCAGGAAGCTTGGTTTTTTGGTGTCTTAAGTTTAAGAGTTCTAATCCCTGACGTAAGACAAAGTTAAAGAGTACAAGGAAAATCAAGAGATTTTTCCAGAATAAAGGCTCCATAATGTCTACTACTCCTTTTATTGTTCTTTGCTTTAGCAAAGAATATCAATATTTTTTCAAACATCAAGAGCTTGAGGTTACTTATCCTCTACAGCGTAAAGCCTCTATAAAAGATATTATAGAAGCTTTGGGGGTCCCTCATACAGAGATTGGCTCTCTTTATAGAGGAACACAAGAATTAAATTTTTCCTATATTCCTGAGCCCTTTGATAAAATAAATATTTTTTATCATACTCTTCCTCTTGATTTTAGTCAAAAGACAAAATTACGACCCAAACTAGAAAAAGAACTGAGCTTTATCTGTGATGTCAATGTGGGCAAATTGGCTGTATTACTTAGGATGCTTGGCTTTGATACCCTTTTTGCGGCCAGGTTAAGAGATGAACAGATTGCTCACCTGGCCAGTCTGGAACAAAGGGTTGTCTTAACCAAAGATATTGGCTTGTTAAAGCGAAAGCAGATTCACTTTGGCTATCTTTTGCGCTCCAGCAATCCAGATGAGCAGTTGCAAGAAATAAAAAGGGTTTTTGGTCTTAAACCCAGGAGTTTTTTTCAGCGTTGCTTGCTTTGTAATACTCCTTTAAAGCCTGTGGCTAAAAAAGATGTCTTGCCTTTACTTGAACCCAGGACTAAAAAATATTTTCAAGAGTTTCACTTTTGTCCCCAATGTAAAAAGGTTTACTGGCCTGGAAGTCATTTTGAAAAAATGAAAAAAAGATTGCAGTTAAATGGTTTTAAAATTTAAATTATCATCTTGGAGAAGTATATGCCTGTAATTTTAAAGATATTTACTATTTTTCTTTTTATTTTAATCTTAAACAGAAAATTTCCTCTGGGAATTGCCCTGTTTAGTGGTTCCTTTTTGCTTTGTTTGTGGATGGGTTTTGATTTTTCTTTTTTTGTGCAAAGTGGTATTGGTAGCCTTAAAGAACTGACTACCATTTCTTTGGTTTTGATTGTAGCTACTATTTTGATAATGAGTGCCTTAATGCAGTCCACTGGCCAGATTGAGAGGATGGTTTTCACCTTTCAGGAGCTCACAGCCAGTCCTGGACTTGTGGCCAGTGTTATGCCTGCCCTTATTGGTTTGTTGCCCATGCCTGGAGGGGCCCTGTTTTCTGCACCTATGGTGGAAGCTGGAGTGGGAAAGGAATGTATTGAGGCGGAGAAAAAAGTCGCCCTTAATTACTGGTTCAGGCATATTTGGGAGTATTGGTGGCCTCTTTATCCAGGCGTGGTTCTGGCTATAGCTTTACTTAAAGTTCCAGCCTGGAAATTTATTGGATTTATGCTTTTACCTAGTGTGTTATCTGTAGTGGCTGGAAAAGTTTTTATTTTAAATTTTATATCCTGTCCTCTTAGGGAAAAGAAAAAAGTTTCTTTTTCTTTAATAAAAAAATTTTTGTGGGAGATTATGCCCATAGTGATAGTTGTCATATCTATTTTAGTTTTAAGTTTGTTAGAATACTTTTTACATAAAATTGGAGTTAATTTACATATTCCTGGCTCTACGGCCATTATACCTGGGCTTTTACTTTCTTTAGTTTGGATTATGT
This sequence comes from Desulfonauticus sp., assembly GCF_055126295.1. Lineage (NCBI taxonomy): Bacteria > Pseudomonadati > Thermodesulfobacteriota > Desulfovibrionia > Desulfovibrionales > Desulfonauticaceae > Desulfonauticus > Desulfonauticus sp. The sequence goes on from NZ_JBSRHE010000006.1 coordinate 49,746, forward strand.
TTACCAATAAAGTTTCTGTTAGAGAATTAAAGACGTTTATTTACAATAAAAAATTTTTAAATATGGTTTTTTTGGTCATTTCCATTATGATTTTTAAAAATATGCTGGCTAAGACCAATGCTGTTTTTTTGGTACGAGAAGAACTTATTGCCTATCACATTCCTCTGGTTTTAGTGGTTATGATTATGCCCTTTTTATCCGGGTTTATTACAGGTATTGCCATTGGTTTTGTGGGGGCTTCCTTCCCCCTTATTATTCCCATGTTTCCAGAGCCATCTTCCCTGTCCTATCTATCCTGGGCAGCACTGGCTTATACTTTTGGGTATATGGGGATGATGCTTTCGCCTGTGCATCTTTGTTTTTTGGTGACAAAGGATTATTTTCAGGCCAATTTGTTGGCGAGTTATAAGTATCTGCTAAAACCTGTTCTCTTTGTAGTCTTTTTGGTGTTGGTGCTTTTTGGGGCAGGGGTGTACTGGTTTTAAAAGAAAAAGGCCCTTTTAAAAAAGGGCCTTTTTTTAGAGTTAGTTTAATACTTCTTCAGGAAGCTTACATTCCTTTTCTAAACCAAAGGCCTGTGAGACTGGAGGGCAGGTGAGAACGCCCTTGTACATGTTTAGACCCTTGAGAAGTACTTTGTCTTCTTTGCAGGCCTTTTCCACGCCCAGGTTGGCAATTTTCAGGCCGTATTTAATGGTAACATTGTTTAAGGCAAAGGTAGAAGTCCGGGCATAAGCTCCAGGCATGTTGGCCACACAGTAGTGAATAATATCTTCTTCCACATAAATGGGGTCAGAATGAGTAGTGGCTCTGGAAGTTTCTGCGCAGCCACCCTGGTCAATGGCCACATCTACAAAGACTGCACCTGGTTTCATTTTTCTTAAGAGTTCCCTGGTGACTAGTTTGGGGGCCTTGGCCCCAGGAATCAATACTGCACCAATAACAATATCTGCTTCTTCTAAACATTTTTGTAAGGTCAAATGGTCGCTATAACAGGTAAAAACATTGGCTGGCATGATGTTGCCCAGATGTTCCAGGGTGTTGGCGTTAATATCCAGAATGGTTACTTTGGCTCCAAAACCAGCAGCAATCCTGGCTGCATTACTGCCTACTGTGCCACCGCCTATAACCACCACATTGGCTGGAAGTACTCCAGGTACGCCAGTGGGCAAGACCCCACGCCCACCTTGGGATCTGGCTAAGTAAAAGGCTGCCATTAAAGGGGCCATTCTTCCCGCTACTTCACTCATGGGTTTTAAAAGAGGCAGATTGCCATTTTCTTCCTGTACGGTTTCATAAGCCACGGCAATGATTTTTTTCTCTAAACAAGCCCTGGTTAAATTTTCATCAGCAGCAAAGTGAAAGTAAGTATAAACTATTTGATTTTCTTGCATTAAATCATATTCCTGGGGCAAAGGTTCTTTTACTTTCACAATCATTTCACTTTTTTCCCAGACTTCCCTGGCTGTGTCCACCAAAGTAGCCCCTGCTTCTATATATTCTTGGTCCTGTATTCCAGAGCCAAGCCCAGCTCCTTTTTCAATCAAAACCTTATGTCCATTTTGGGTGTACATCTTTACTGCAGCAGGAATTAATCCCACCCTGTATTCATTATTTTTTATTTCCTTGGGACAACCAATTAGCATAAAAAGACCTCCTCCTTCATGTTGTTTTGAGAAAACTAACAATAACACTATTAAAATACAAGCTTTTTAATAAAGACTAAAAAGATATTCTTAATAGAAGGAGCCTGGGTCTTTACTTTCGGGCTATTGTGCTTTAATAAAAACAAATTTATTTTTTACGGGAGGCTGGCTATGGAACCTAAGGATTTAGAATTCTTTAGAAATTTACTCTTAGAAATGAAACAGGAGATTTTGGCCAAAGGGGAGAGCACTCTGGAAGATATGAGTGAAGATATGGAAGTATATGCTGACCCGGCAGATAGAGCTACTGCTGAAAGCGATAGGGCTTTTACCCTCAGGCTTAGAGATAGGGATTTAAAATTGGTCAGAAAAATTGACGAAGCCCTGACCAGGATTGAAGAAGGTAGTTTTGGTATTTGTGAAGAGTGTGGAGAGGAAATAGGGATGGCCAGGTTAAAGGCCAGGCCTGTGACTACTCTTTGTATTCAATGTAAGAGCAAGCAGGAAGAAGAGGAAGCCTTACTAAAGCGTTAGGTTAGAGTGGAAGCCAACTTTTTTCGTTTAGCTCTAGAAAGGATAAAGCCCTATCTTTTAGGTCAGCGCTTAGAAAAGATTTATTTTACTGCTCCTGGTCTTTGGACCTTTAGGTTTTCTTTTAAAAAATTTCTTATTTTATCTTTGGTTCCCAGAAAAAAATTTTTTTGTCTTCAGGAAAAGGGGATAGACAATCCCCTTTCTCCTTCTCCTAAAGTAATGTATTTGAGAAAACATCTTAAAAACAGGCGAGTAAAGGATGTGGTTTCTAGATGGTGGAAAAGGGAGTTTTATCTTGACTTTGGAGAGCTTTATTTAAAATTGGGCTTGGATGTAGAGCCTTATCTAAGCTCTGAACTATTGTTAGAAGAAGTAAGCTGGCCGCCTTTGGAGCAGGTTTTTGAAGATGAGAAAATATATTTAACTTTTCCGCAACTTACTCCTCCTGTTAGGAAAAGAATAAAATCTCTGGAAGGAACGGAGAGAGAAAAATTCTGGCAGGATTTACAGGAAGGAAATTTTTCAACCTGTTATGTTTATCCCAAAAACATTTTGCTCTGGCCAGAAGGGGACAATTTTCTGTTTTCCAGTTCTAATTTTTTAGAAGGAATGCAGGTTTATGCCCAGGAACATCTAAAATCCCTTTTTAATTTAACTATAGAAGAAAAAAAGATTCAGAAAAAAGAAGAAAAAAAAGTAAAGAAAATTCTTAAAAAAGTAGAGGAAGATTTAAAAAATTTAGAACAAAAGTTAAAGCTTTCCAGAATAGGAGAATTGATTAAAAATAATTTATATACTCTGGATAAAGAAGCTAAAGTAGATGAAATAGAAGTAATTAATGAAAAAGGTGAACTGGAAAAAATAAAGCTAAATCCCAAGCTAACCATAAAAGAAAACATGCTTTTTTGTTTTAAACAGGCAGAAAAAGGAAAAAGAGGACTTTTGATTTTAAATAACAGAAAGCAAGAACTGGAAAAATTACTTTGTTCTTTGCAGGTAAGAAAAGATGAGATTAAGCAGGTGGAGGAGAAAAAGGTAACTTTGCCTAAAAAATATCAGGGATTGGCAGTTAAGGTCTTTGTTTCTTCAGATGGCTTTTTACTCTTACGGGGTAAAAATCAAAAGGCCAATCACAAGTTGCTCAATCTGGCCAGTTCTTTTGATTTGTGGTTTCATGTTCAGGATGGCCCTGGTGCTCATGTGCTTTTACGCAGGGACAGTAAAAATCAGGAAGTACCTTTAAGGAGCCTGCAAGAAGCAGCCATTTTGGCTGGACTTTCCAGCTATCAAAAAGAAGCTGGTAGGGCAAAAATAATGTATACAGAAGTGAGATTTTTGCGTAAAGCCAAGGGAATGCCTCTAGGTGAGGTTCTGATTGATAAGTTGTTGGGAACCTTAGAGGTTGATTTGGACTTGGATTTAGAAGAAAAATTACTCTGGAGGGCTCATAATGAGTAAATTGGATGATTTTTGCACAGATTTACAACAAAAAATTTATGCTGATACAGAAAAAGAATTTGGAACAGAATTTATGTCTCGCTGGTTAAATCCCAGGTTTGCAGGGAGGGTGGAAAATCCCACCAAGGTGGTCACAACTAAGCCCAGTTGTGGTAAAAACCTGGAGATTTCTTTGCGCTTAGAAAATAATAGAGTAGTAGAAATAGCCTTTTTTACTGATGGGTGTGGCAGTGATGTGGTCTGTGCAGAAGTGGCCTGTGAATTGGCTTTAAATAAAAGCAAGGAAGACATTTTAAATTTGAGCCCAGAAGATATATTCAAGGTAGTCCCCAAACTGGCTTTAAAAAGTAGTGGTGCAGCCAAAGCACCCATTGAGGCCTTAAAAAAGGTTTTTGAAGAAGATTAAAGAGGGGGAAGAATGAGGCCTACCAATAGAGATTGGGCTCTAGTTTGCTTGTCTGGAGGACAGGATTCTGCCACCTGTCTGGCCTGGGCAAAAGATAGATTTACAAAGGTCTATAGTGTTTCCTTTTATTATGGGCAAAGACATGCCATAGAATTGGAATGTTCGAGAAAACTATCTGAACTGGCTCAGTGCGAACATCATTTTGAAATACAAATGGATCAGCTATTTTCTCAAATAGAAGTAAGTTCTCTTTTAGATAAAAGTAAAGATGTAACTTCTTCCTTTGACTTAGATGCCAATCTTCCCTCTTCTTTTGTGCCCTTTAGAAATCTTTTTTTTATTTCCTCTGCTGCTTCTATCGCCTATCTTTATGGAATAAAAAATATAGTTGTTGGGGTGTCTCAGACAGATTTTAGCGGTTATCCTGACTGTAGAAATAATTTTATTAAATCTCTTAATGCAACTCTGGAATTGGCAGTGGATTCTTCTTTTGAAATTCATGCTCCTCTTATGTACCTTTCTAAAAAAGAAACTGTACTGTTAATGAAAAATTTAGGCTGCTTAGATTGGTATAGATATACTCACACCTGTTATAAAGGAGAGAGACCTGCCTGTGGAATATGCCCTGCCTGTAAGCTCAGGCTTAAAGGATTTGCAGAAGCTGGGATTAAGGACTTAATAGAATATAGAAAATAAGAAAGTATTTACAACTTTTTTAGATTTTCCAGAATATTTTCTTCCTTTTTTAAGAAATATACTCTTACCTTGTGGCTTCTGGGAAATTCTTCCCTTAATACTTGCTTTAATTTTTTGGACAGTTTTTTCTCTTTGACTTCAAAGGATTTTTCCCAATACCCCCGTTGCTCAAATAGAAAAGTATCCTCTTTTATTTTTAAAATGGTTAAACTCCTATTACGCTTGTACGTGGTTAGCAGTATCTTTTCTGTGAATTTCAACTTTTTCAGTCTGGGAATAATCTGAGCAATGAGGCTTTCTTTAGCGTACATAGGTCTTGCTATTGAGAAAAATAAGTTGTAATTTAAAATTTATAGACCTTTTTCTTTGGGAATAAGATGCAAGCAGATTTTAAAAAACTTTACATCCAAGAGCAAAAGGTAAATAAGTTACTTCTTGCTTTCAATCAAGCAGAGAATATCAATGAGATCTTTTTAAAGTTAAAAGATCAGCTAGCAGATATCTTTGAGTGTGAACGCATAACAATTTTTGCCATAGATAAGAAGACCAGACAGCTTTATTCCAGACTAAAATCAGGAAACGAGCACAGAGAGATACGTTTGTTTATTAATAGAAAAAGTATTGCAGGTTATGTGGCAGCAACCAGAAAAATAGTTAATTTAAAATACGCCTATGTGGAAGAAGAGCGGCTCAAAAAATACCCGGGTCTTGGTTTTGATGCCAGCTGGGATGAGCGTTCAGGCTTTAGGACCCGTTCTGTATTGGCTTGCCCTCTTATTTTGAAAGAAAAATCTCTGGTGGGAGTGCTTCAGTTAATAAACAAGAAGCAAAACAGAGAATTTACTGTTGAAGATGAGCAATTGGTTAAAAAGATTGCTCCAGGGTTGGCTTCTGCTCTTTATCATCTTTATGTTTTTCAGACCCGTTTTGGTAAGTTTGATTACCTTTTAGAGAGTCATAAGATTACTTATGAAGAATTGGACCTGGCTATAGTCAAAGCTAGAAAACAGGATCAAGCCTATAAACAGGATGTGGGCTGGATTTTGATAAATGAATTTAAAGTACCTAAAGAAGATGTGGGTAAATCTCTATCTCTTTATTATGATACAGAGTTTATAGAATATAGTGAAGATGTATTCTTGCCAATAGATGTCTTAAAAAGATTAAACATACCTTATCTTAAAAGTCGTTTTTGGGTTCCTTTAAAACAAGAAGAGAATTTACTCTGGGTGTTAATTGATGATCCTGGTGATCAGGAAAAGACTCAAGAAGTATTTTTCTCTGGAATAGGAGAAAATATAAAGTTTGTAGTTGGATTAAGGGAAGATATTTTAAAGTTTTTGGAAAAATATGAAAAAGAGATAGCGAGTGATACAAGTGCAGATGAGGTTTTAAAGGAGCTAAAAACAGAACAGGTTGAAAACTACCAGGAGACTAATACAGAAGAAGACATTTTAAATGAAGAAGCTCCTGCAGTAATTAAATTGGTTACGCAAATTATTAAAGCTGCTTATGACCAAAAGGCTTCAGATATTCACCTGGAACCTTATCCTGGCAAAGAACCAGCTATAGTTAGATTTAGGCGAGACGGAGAGTGTTTTTCCTACCTGGAGATTCCTGCGAGTTATGTGCGGGCAGTGGTAAATAGAATTAAGATTATGAGCAATTTAGATATTGCTGAGAAGAGGCTTCCTCAATCCGGAAAAATTAAGCTCAAATATAGAGATAAACTCATTGAACTAAGAGTAGAAATTACTCCCACTGTGGGTGGCTTGGAAGATGTGGTCTTAAGGATTTTGGCTTCTGGAAAGCCCAGAAAGTTAGAGGAAATGAATTTTACTCCTTTTAATTTAAAAAGAATAAAAGAAATCATTAGTAAGCCTTATGGTATTTTTTTGGTAGTTGGCCCTACTGGTTCAGGTAAAACCACTACCCTGCATTCCATTTTGGCTTATTTGAATACTCCTGACAAAAAGATCTGGACTGCTGAAGATCCTGTAGAAATAACCCAAAAGGGACTCAGGCAGGTGCAGGTAAATCCAAAGATTGGCTATACCTTTGCTATGGCCATGCGTTCCTTTTTAAGGGCTGACCCGGACATTATTATGGTGGGTGAGATGAGAGATGAAGAGACCGCTCATATTGCCCTAGAGGCTTCTTTGACCGGGCATTTGGTTTTATCCACTTTACATACCAATTCTGCTCCTGAAACCATAGTCAGGCTCATTGATATGGGCATGAATCCCTTTAATTTTGCTGATGCCCTTCTGGGTATCCTGGCCCAAAGGCTGGTCAAAACCCTTTGTCCTAAGTGCAAAGAAGAATACAGGCCGAGTAGAGAAGAAATAAATATTCTGAGACAAGAGTATGGAGAAGATGAAATAACAGAACTGGAGATTAATTGGGAAGATATTACCTTGGCCAGACCAAAAGGTTGCTCCTTTTGCGGGCAAAGCGGGTATGCTGGCAGAACGGCTATCCATGAGCTTTTGGTAGCTTCTCCTCAAATAAAGCGTTTAATTGTAAACAAGTCTCCTGTGGAAGAAATCTTAAAACTAGCCAAAAGTGAAGGAATGCGTACCTTAAAGCAAGATGGAATCTATAAGGTCTTACAAAAGCAAACGGACTTTGCTAGTGTGAGAAAGGTATGTATTCTTTAAATTTGAGAGTGATTTTGGAGTATAGAAATATAATTTTCTATTTCTTCCTCAACTTCTAGATTGTTTTTTACAGGTAAGTTGCTTTTAGCTTCGTAGTTTATCAACTTTGATTTATATCCTGAGAGATTTACAACATTGGAAATTTTGCCAAGCACTTCCTGGGGAGAGAAGAATTTCTTTTTTTTCTCTTAAGAACTCTTCGTAGCGTTCTTCTGTAAAGATTCCATGTTCAGAAGAGGTTTGCATGATACTTTTTATTTGATTGAGCTTATTTTCTCTAATTAAGTTTTTTATGGGTTTTGTATTGATTAAAATGGTTAAATGAGGGACTGAGAATCCCAATTCCTTTTTATATACCAGTTTTTGGACCACAATAGCCTTAAGACAGGAAGAGAGTTGAAACCGCACAAAGTGTTCAATATGGGCGGGAAAGGAATTACATATGCGGTAAATAGCTTCTTCGGGAGTGCTTGCGTGTAAAGTGGTAAAGAGAAGATGCCCTGATTGAGCAGCATCTAAGGTCAGGCTAATAGTTTCTGGTTGACGCATTTCTCCTATAAAAATTACATCTGGAGCTTCGCGCAGGGCATTGATTAACCCTTGCTGGTAAGAATGAAAGTGAGTCCCCAGTTCTCTTTGCTGGATAAAGGCTTTTTGATGGTTAAATATATATTCTATGGGGTCTTCTAGAGTTATGATGTGGACATGCCTTTTTTGATTGATTTCATTTAGCAGAGAAGCAATGGTGGTAGTTTTTCCTGAACCTGTAGAGCCACAAAAGATGACCAGACCAGAGTCCAAAAAGGTAAACTTTTGCAAGCAGGGATGCAGGTTTAGTTCTTCTAAACCTGGGATGTGAAAGGGTAAAAAGCGAATGGCCAGGCTTAAACCAGTAAAGCAAGAAAAGATGTTTACCCTGAGACGAATATTTTGGATGGTCAGGGCAAGGTCCAGAGCCCAATTTTCGCGTAAGTAGTTTAACTGCCTGGTAGTTAGGATGTCTTTAACTAAAGCGTCTATTTGCTCTGGGGTAAAGTTGATTTGGGGAAAAAATGGGTTTGCCTATCTTTTCTGGCTGCTAAGGGCCTTTTTCCTGTTAAATGAATGTCTGTATAACCTTCTTTATAAAACTTTACTACGATTTCTTCCAGTTGTTGTTTATTCATTTATAGCACCCCATTTTTGGAGTTTAGCCTTGATAAAGTTTACTACCTGGGCTTGAGCTTCCTTGGGGTCTTCTTGAACCATTTTTGAAGAAAGAGGTTTAGCAAAGGAAAACAGTACCTTTTTCTGAGGATCTATTTTGCCCATGTCTTTTATAAGTCTGCCCGTGCCCCAGGCATCGGTTTTCAAGGCTATGGGCACTACAGGGACATTGGCCTTTTTGGCCAGTTTCACTCCAATGGAGTTAAATTGTTTCTCAGAAAAATAGCTGGTCCTGGTGGTTTGAGGAAAAACCACAATGGAAAGGCCTTTTTTTATTTTTTCTACTCCCTGGGTCATGACCACTTTGAAATCTTCTCTGGGATTGGTCCTGGAAACAGCTATGGGGTCTCTGGTCCGCATAACGTGTTTGAAGACAGGATATTCCAGAAGACTTTGTTTAATGATAAAGGTAATGGGTTTTAAGGGATGAATGATACAGGGCAATACAAAAGTTTCCAGAGTGCTCATGTGATTGGCTACAAAGACACAAGGCCCTTCAAAGGAATAAAAATTTTTTCTTCCTTCAATAAAAAATTTTACCCCTACCTGTTCGAGATAGTCCAGAGTTTGATAACTGCTGTTTACCCATTCTTCATCAGTGTATACACCCTGTTTACTCTTTTTGGCTGCTGGAAAAACTACCTTGTGCACTAGATTGTGATAAAAGCAAAGTCCTGGAAAATGTCTGGCAATCCAGGATATCTTTTTTTCCGGGCTTTGATAGGAGTCTACTTTTTCTTTAAACCACATTTTTCCTTCCTCAAGGTTATAAAATATTTTAAACTTCCAATAATCAAACTACATCCTACAGCAGAATAAATGAATATTATAGAGTTCCCCCTGATTTTAAAATGGTTAATTATAATCCCTAGAGTTATCATTAAAAGCACAATTAAATAACTTTTAAAAGATTGAAAGGCAAAGATACATTTGTAATTATTTCCTTGCAGCCGCAAGATATTCTTGCTAACCAGTTTTAAGAATATTCTGGCAAAAAAGAGCAGGCTAAAGGCCAGTCCCAGCGAAAAAAATAAGAAGTTTATAGAAGTTGAAGAAAAAATTAAGGCCTTGACTAGGAGTAAAAGGCCTATCAAAAACCAGAGAGAGGCAGCTATAAGCAAGTGAATTTTGCGGTTGGCTTGACAAATCATAGTGCTTATTATGTATTTATTTAGTTTAATTTAGCTTGTCTTTTGGGTAAAGTCAAAATAGAAAAGCCTTAAAAAAGGAGTGGTAGTATCAGTGATGGGTAAAGAAAAACAAAAAGAGATTGTTCAAAAGCTTAAACTTATTGGTTCCTGGTTGGAAGAGAAAAAAGGGGAAGACTTGCTTTTACTGGATGTAAGTAAACTTTCCAATGTTTTTGAAGGAGTGATTTTGGCCACAGCCAGCAATGCCAGGCATGCCAAAGGTTTAGCTGATTATATCCTGGAGAAGGTAAAAGAAGAGAATTGGGAACTGCTGGGACTGGAAGGATATCAGGGAGGAGAGTGGATTTTATTGGATTTAAATGATGTGATTGTGCATATCTTTTTGGAAGATATTCGGGAATTTTATAATTTGGAAGGTTTTTGGTTTAAAGCTGAAAAGGTGGAACTTTAAAATGAACATAAAACCCACTTTGCTTTTGATTTTAGATGGTTTTGGTCTGGCTCCTGCAGGTCCAGGTAATGCTGTAAGCCTGGCCTCTACTCCTAATCTGGATAAACTTTTTCAATCCTATGCCCATACCAGATTGGTTGCCAGTGGGGAGCAAGTAGGTCTTCCAGCCGGGCAAATGGGTAATTCAGAAGTAGGGCATCTCAACTTAGGGGCTGGAAGGATTGTTTACCAGGATATTGTGCGCATTAACAAGGCCATAGAAGATGGTTCTTTGGCTCATAATCCGGTTTTAGAAGAACTGGTGAACAAAGTAAAAGAAAAAGGGACCAGAGTTCACCTGCTGGGTCTTCTTTCTGACGGAGGAGTACATAGTTTACAGGAGCATCTATATAGTTTGCTGGAAATTTTAAAGTCAAAAGGAGTGAAAGAGGTTTTTATCCATTGTTTTTTGGACGGAAGAGATACACCTCCTAAAAGTGCTAAAAAGTATTTAGCAGAACTAAGTGCTTTTTTACAGAGGATTCAGTTTGGCCAGATAGCCAGTTTAAGTGGGCGTTATTATGCCATGGATAGGGATAAACGCTGGGATAGGACCTCTCTGGCTTATCATACTTTAGTGCTAGGAGAAGGCAGGCAGGCCACAAATCCTCTCCAGGCTCTTGAAGAAGCCTATGAGCAGGGTGAAAGCGATGAATTTGTGCGACCTACTTTTATCCAGGGGAGTAATGGTTATCTTCAAGATGGAGATGGAGTAATCTTTTTCAATTTTCGGGCAGATAGGGTAAGGCAGATTTGCCAGGCTCTTTTTGAGCAGGATTTTACCTTTTTTGAACGCAAAAAACACCCCAAACTCCATATCATCACCATGACCCAGTATGAAAAGGACTTTCCCGTGCCTGTACTTTTCCCTCCTTTGTTGATGAAAAATATTTTGGGTGAAGTGGTTTCCCATTTGGGTCTAAGACAATTGCGCATTGCTGAGACAGAGAAATATGCTCACGTAACCTATTTTTTTAATGGGGGTGTAGAAGAGCCCTTTGCCAGGGAAGAGCGCATTCTCATCCCTTCCCCTCGAGAAGTGGCCACCTATGACCAAAAACCAGAAATGAGTGTTTATGAAGTGGCTGATACCTTGTGTAAGCACATTTTGGCTCGGGATTTTGATTTTTATGTGTGTAATTTTGCCAACTTAGATATGGTAGGCCATACCGGGGTCATTCCTGCAGCCATAAAGGCCTGTGAAGCTGTGGATGAAAATGTGGGCAAGGTGGTTACCAGCATGTTGCAGATAGGCGGGCAGGTGCTTTTAACTGCTGACCATGGCAATGCTGAGGATATGCTGGAAAATGGTAAACCCAAAACTGCCCATAGTACCAATCCTGTACCTTTTATTTTGATCAGTGAGACTTCCAGGTATAGCTTGAGAGAGCAAGGAATTTTAGGAGATGTTGCTCCCACTATTTTGGATTTGTGGCAGGTGGAAAAGCCCAGAGAAATGAGCGCTAAATCTTTGCTTTTAGGTGAAAAAAATGAGTAAACAAGAACCTATCTGGCCTACAGATGTGGAAATATTACTTTTTTATCCCTGTCCCAAGTGCCAGAGAAAAATGCCTGTAATTGCCCCCTTAGAACCCACCATGATTAAATGTGATCAGTGTGGCTATAGTTATCCCCTGGCTCCAGTAAAAGTGGAAGACATCCTTTATTTAAAAACCGTTTTAGCTGGAGGCCTTAGTCTGGTAGATGAGAATTTAGCTTAAGTAAGGATAATCTTTGGCCAGATAGTTTTGGACATAATCTGCTACTGCCTCTTCTAAGGAAGTAAACTCCTCTTGCCACCCAGCCTGTTTTAACTTGGTCATTTCAGCCTGGGTAAAGTATTGATACTTTCCCTTTAAAGTTTCAGGCATTTCTATATATTCAATATTAATAGGCAGATTTAGAGCGGTAAAAACTGCCCTGGCCAGTTCATTCCAGGACCTGGTCTTGCCTGTACCCACATTAAAAATACCATTTACTTCTGGATGTTCTAAGAGCCAGGCCATTACCTCCACGCAATCCTTGACATAGACAAAATCCCTTTTTTGTTCTCCATGACCATAATCTGGATGATAAGATTTAAAGAGTTTTAATTTGCCGGTTTCTTTGATCTGGGCATAGGCTTTACAGACTACACTTTTCATGTCCCCTTTGTGATATTCATTGGGCCCAAAGACATTAAAGAATTTAAGCCCTGCCACCTGGTTTAAGAGATGCTCTCTTTTGAGCCAGAGGTCAAAAAGATGCTTGGAATAACCATACATATTAAGAGGTCTTAACTTTTCTAAATCCTCTTCTTTGTCTGCAAAACCTAAGGAGCCATCTCCATAGGTGGAGGCGCTACTGGCATAGATAAACCTGATGGAGCGAGCCAGGCAAAACTTGGCTAAGGCTTTGGAATAAAAAACATTATTTTCCATTAAATAGTCTGCATTTTTTTCCGTGGTAGAAGAACAAGCTCCCATATGAATAATGGCTTTTATGGAGCCAAATTTTTCTTGCTCTAATAAACTTAAAAAAAGATTTTTGTGAATGTAGTCCTTAAAACGCAGAGACACCAGATTTTTCCACTTTTCCGTAGTGCTTAGGTTGTCCACAATTAAAATGTTGTCCAGGCCCAGCTTATTTAGCTTCCAGACAAAGGCACTGCCTATAAAACCTGCTCCTCCAGTAACTATGTACATAAAAGCGTCTCCTTAAGGCTAAATTTAAAAAACTATAACTTTTCTCAGGCAAAAGGGCAAATCAAAAAAAGCTGTTAATTTAGCAGGTTAAAGCATAAGTTTGAAAGTTATAAAGAATAACTGGGAGTAAAAAGGAGGAAAGTGAAATTTTTCACTTGACAGGATGTCTTAAATGCTTAAAGGAGTTTTCGGTCAGTGGTTGTTAACCCTGGATAAAAGGAGGTAAATTATGATTCTTCGCAGTTTATATTATTTAGGAGAGAAGATGAAAAAAAGGCTTATCAAGGCTTTTAGGACCTTAAATCAAAATATTTTTAATTCCTATTTATCTAGTATGGATTAAGATTTTTTAAAGAGGCCAGGAAAAAGGGAGGCTAATTTTAGCCTCCCTTTTTTGTTTTTTAGGTGAGTTTTTCCTGGACTGATTTTACTTTATTTATAAGCCCCTGTTCTCTATTTTGGCGAAAGTCAATTTTTAAATTGAGATAAATACGATTACATTCTGGCTCAAGTTCTTGAAAGCATTTTTTTACCACTTCCAGGATATCTTCAAAATCTCCTTCTATACAGGTCCCCATAGGGGTTAGTTGGTAAGGTAAGGAGCTTTTTTGAATTATTTTTACAGCTTTTGCCACATATTTACTCAAGCTTTCTCCCTTGTCCAAAGGAAAAATGCTTAGTTCTGCCAAAGTGCTCATACTCACTCCTGCTTAAGTTTTAAGCCAGATTACTTATTACCCTTTCTCCAAAGGCCTTACACCCAAGGACGCTGGCCTTTTCCATTTGCGAGGCCAGATCTATGGTAACTGTTTTTTGGGCAATGGTTTTTTCCACTGCTTGTTCAATGCTGAAAGCAACTTTAGAGAGCCCCATATCTCTAAGCAACATGGCCATACTTAGAATCATGCTACAGGGATTGGCTTTGTCCTGTCCAGCAATGGTAGGAGCAGTGCCATGGGTGGGCTCATAAATGGCCAGGTTGTCTCCCTTGTTCACTCCTGGAGCAATCCCCAGGCCTCCCACCTGAGCAGCCAGGGCATCAGAGATATAGTCTCCATTTAAATTGGTAGTGGCGACAATATCGTATTCTTCAGGGCGTAATAAGACCTCCTGAAACATGGCATCTGCAATCCTGTCTTTTAAAACCAATCCCTTTTTGTTTTCTTGGGCTTCTTGTTCTGTTATTACTTTTCCTGCAAATTCTTCCCTGGCCAGTTCATAGCCCCAGTTTCTAAAGGCACCTTCAGTATATTTCATAATATTACCTTTGTGCACCAGGGTAACTGACTTTCTATTGTTTTGCAGCCCATATTCTATGGCCTTTTTTATTAAGCGCTTGCATCCCTTTTCAGTCATGGGTTTTAGGCCCAGGGCTGATTCTGGGTTCAAGGCAATATTTAGTTCTTGTTCCAAAAAGGAGATAAGTTTTTTTACTTCTGAAGAATTGGCCTGCCACTCTATCCCCGCATAAACATCTTCAGTATTTTCTCTAAAAACAACCATATCAACTTTTTCTGGATGCTTTACCGGGCTGGATACACCCTGAAAGTATCTTATGGGTCTTATGCAGGCATAAAGATCAAAGGTTTGCCTTAAGGTCACATTTAAACTTCTAAAACCCTTGCCTACAGGAGTAGTTAAAGGACCTTTTACTGCAAATCTGGCTCTTTTGAGTGTGGCCAGGGTTTCCTCAGGCAAATATTCACCTGTTTCCTGAAAGGCCTTTTCTCCAGCCAGAAGTTCCTGCCAGGTTATTGCCTGTTCCAGGTTGTGCAGTTTTAGAGCTTCTTTTACCACTTCTTGAGCTACAGACATTACTTCTGGTCCAATTCCATCTCCAGCAATAAAGTAAACAGTCTCCATATTCCCTCCCCTTGATTTTTTGCCAGAGATTAAAAGGATAGTTTGGGTTGGTCAAATATTTTTAGGTTATCCAGACTCAGAAAGAGGTAAGAGGTTGTCTTTAGAAAATAGGTTAAATAAAGAGATGAGGCAGAAAAATAGATTTAAGCAAAAGATGTAGAGCATATAGTTTTTCAGGTTGTTAAAGGGTAAAATTAAAAAACCCAGGAGATAGGAAAATAGATGGATATAAATAGTTTTTAGTCTTTTTTCTGTAGAAGTATTTATGCCTATGATAATTATGGATATGGTTAGAGGTAATATGGCTATTATGTACAGGGGAAGCAGGGAAAAAGCCTGAAGGTATTTACTGCCAAAAAGATGAATAAATACAAATTTGCCTATGGTTAAGATACAAATTTCAGTTAAAATAAAAATAACAGTAGTGAGCAATACAGAGCTAAGGGCAAGGTTTTTAAAAAGAGAAATATTTTTTTTATTGGCGACTAATTTAGGGAAAAATACAGAAAAAATAGTAAGGGAAAACCAGATTAAAGCCTTTCCCAGGATAGAGACTGAAGCATAATAACCGGCATTTTCTGGAGAAAAAAATCTTTTGATAAATATATCGTCTAAATAAATAAAAAAACCAGAAGGTGAAGAATAGGCAGCAATAAGGAATAGCTTTTTTAAAGGTATCTTTTTCAGGGGGCCAAAAAAATTTTTATTTATGCTTAAAAGCAAAATAAAAATAAGAATTAAGGCCAAAAGAGAAGGAAAAATTGCTCCCCAGATATAAAAGCCAAGAAGAAAAAAGATAAGCGTAAACATTAACCTCAGGGTGAGTTCTAAAGAAGAGGAAAAGGCAAAAAGTCCAAATCTATCAGTAGCCTGTAAAAAACTCCTTTCTACAGCTACCAAAAACATAGCCCCCCAGGTCAGGGCTATAACCCAGACATAAGGCAAGTAGCTTATTTTTAAAAAAGATTTTAAAAAAGGAGAAAGGATAAGGCCTGAAAGGGAAAGTAGAATTCCAAATAAGAGCCCAAATTTACGCAGAAACCTGAGCACTGCGTATTTTTGTTCAAAATTTTCCACAATACTTTTTACGGAGACAGTGCTAAAGATACGTGCCATATTACCAACACTTAACATTAAAGAGTAAAGTACCATAAATTCACCATAACCAGCAGGACCCAGGTGCCTGCTAACATAAAAGTGAAAAATATATCCAAGGATATTGATGTATAAAAAAGAGAGAGAAACAAAAGATATATTTTTTAACATGAGTGAAATTCTCTATAGGTTTGAAGTAGGTATTCTTCGTAGGTTTTAGCAATTTGCTCCCAGGTGAAATTCTGGGCAAACTGACGACCTTTTTTTCCCATTGCTGCAGTTAATTTTGGATTATCCCAGAGAAATTTTATTTTCTTTGCCAGATCTTCAGGATCATCTTTTTTAAAACATATACCAAAACCATTTTCCACCACATAATATAGCTCAGGTATATCAGAAACTATAAGAGGTTTACCAAGGGCAGCAGCTTCTAGAGCTACTATACCTTGTCCTTCAAATCTAGAAGGCATAACTAAAAATTTAGCATTTGATATTAGATCTATTTTTTCTTTATTATCAACAAAGCCGTAAAATTTTATATTTTTTTTACTCTTAATTTTAGTTTTTAACTTTTTTTCATCTTTACCTTTTCCAGCAATAGCTAAGGGAAAAGTATGAGTTGCTTGAATTAGTAAATCTATGCCTTTATTGTATAAATCTATTCTACCTACATACAGAATATAATTGTTAGTGTTATTTGTATTTATTTTAAGTAAATTTTCATCAATTCCATTTGGTATTATTTTATAGTTTTTCAAAGAATATTTATATGATGTTTGTTGTGAAACAGAACTTATATTTATAAATTTTTTAGGGTAAAATTTTTCTATTATAAAAAAAGGAATACCTAAAATAAAATATTTTTTTAATATGTTATACTCTTCTCTATGATGAATTTGAAGAATAATAGGCTTTTGCCTGGCTATTTTATAGGAAAATACTGGATTCCAGGGAGCAAAATCTTCGATAATTACATCAAATTTATGAAAATTATTTTTTAGAAATTGATTGGCAAAGTAAGCATAAGAAAAGGTACTAAGTATATAGTTCTTGCCAGTACCTACAAATTTAAATTGCAAATTTTTTTCTTCAATATCTTTACAATCGGGATATTTTCCTGAAATTATAGTAATTTGGTGTCCTTTTTGAGCTAGTTGTTTATAAATCTCATAGGCTCGAACAGCAGCACCTCCTCCAATCCAGGGGTTGTGGATGTGGTCGTAGAGTAGATGAAGGATTTTCATTTTTTTAATTGCATATTATAGACAAACTTTTTATGGCAATGAATCTCTGACCTTTCTAAGGTGATGTGATAACTAAAAAATTTGAATTGGCAATTATTTCTATCTTATCTTTACTAATCTCGAATTCTTATAGTAGCCACCAGCTATTATAAGGTGTAAATTTGTTTAATAAAATTGCATTATATTTTTTAAATAGATACTCAATTATACTTTCATCTATAAAATCTTCTACCATCAAAAATATTTTTCCTTTATTTTTATTTAAAAAATATTTTCCACCTCTTATAACATTTTTCTCCATACCTTCTACATCAATTTTAAGTATAATTAAATCATACTTATTTTTAATACACGAATCAAAAAAAAGTATCTAATGTTGTAATTTCACAAATTTGCCTATGTTTTCCAAATTTAAATTTAATTTCTCTTGATTCACATATATCGGATAAACCTTTTTTAACTGGAGTTATCTTGTGTTCTAGTTGGTTTAATTTAATATTATCAATAAGTAATTTGTAATTTTCTTCAATAGGTTCAAAAGAAAAAATATCTAAATTTTTCTTATTTTTAAATATATTTCCAATTGAAATACTATACCCGCCAATGTTTGCTCCAATATCAAAAAATAATATATTTTTAGATATATTATTTTTTATTAAGTTTATAGTAAAGTTTAAGTCTAATCTTTCATAAGCTGGAGAGATAGTTATAGCATCAGTAGTTTTAGGTCTAATTTTATATTTACCATATTTAGTAATAATATTATTGTCGTTAAAAGGATATCTGAACATATCAAAATAGTTAAAAAGTTTTTTAAAAGAATAAATAATTTCATAAATAAAAAATTTAAACTTAGGCTTCTTTATTTCAAATGGAATAATCATTTTGTAATAAAAATAAGACAAATAAAATATAAATTTATTAAATTTTATGTTCAAATCTTAACCTCCAAACTATTATAGCTGCTTCTAAAGCTATTTTCCTGCTCATTTTAGAAGAGCCATGTTCTCGCTCATAGAAAATAATGGGAATTTCGGTTGTTTTTAAACCAGCCTGGTGTATTTTGTAAACCATTTCAATTTGAAAGGCATAACCATTGGACTTTATATTTTCTAAGTTTATGGTTTCCAGAGCTTTTCTGGAGTAAGCCCTATAGCCACTGGTGACATCAGAGTATTTTTTTATCCCCAGAATCGTAGTAGCATACCAGTTGGCAAACTTAGAAAGTAATAATCTTTTGAAATCCCAGCCAACAACACTAATTGTCCCCTGGAGGTAGCGGGAACCTACTACCAGGTCAAAGCCCTTTTCTATCTTTTCCATAAATCTGGGAATGTCTTTAGGGTCATGGGAAAAATCTGCATCCATTTCCATAAAACAATCATAACTCTTTTTTAATCCCCATTGAAATCCTGTGATATAGGCTGTACCCAATCCCAGCTTAGCTGGACGCTCAATTAAGAAAACTCTGGATTCTTGGGCTTGAATCTTTTTAACTATCTGGGCGGTATTATCTGGAGAATTGTCATCTACCACCAGGATATCCAGAGAAGTTTGCTGCAATAAATTGTTTAATATCTTTTCAATATTTTCTTTTTCATTGTAAGTGGGAAGTACTAACAGGGTTTTCATAAGACTTTCTCTATTGTATGAAGTACTATTTGGGGATCTAGTTTTTTTAAACAAGCCCATTTATGGTAATTTTTACAAACAAGGGGTTTGGGAGAATAGACAAAGCAGGGTGAACATGGTATTTCAGGTTTTACGATTGCATTTTGTTTACCCCAGGGTTTTACCCAAACAGGATTAGTTGGGCCAAAAATTCCAATCGTTTTTGTGCCAACTGCAGCAGATAGGTGCATAAGACCTGAATCATTACTAACAAATAAGTCCAGTCCTTTGATAATTGCTGCTGTTTCTCTAATATTTTTAGTTTTTACCATCGTTACGTTATCATACAAGCGGTTTTTGAAAATAAAGTCATTTTCTATTTTCTCTTCATCAGTTCCAAATAGAAAAAATTGATAATTTGAAAGATTATTGATTACCTCAAGAAAATACTCTTTAGGCCACCTTTTATATCTATGGTTTTTAAAGGTACTTGAACCTGTATGAATGCCTATTCGTGGAGTAGGGAATTGGTTTAAATAATTTTGAGCTTTTTTTATTTCTTCTGTAGACAACATTACCAGCATTTCAGGTATTTGAGTACGCTTAAGTTTAATACCAAAAAATTCTAAAAGTCTTACATTTTCTTCTACGCAATGAAGGGCATTTAACTCCATTGGGCGATAATTTTTTAGAAAATTTAACTGAGTTAAGTTGGAGTGTAAATAGGAATGCCCAATTCTTTTTTTCGCAAAGGTTAGCAGGGCAAAAATATTATAAGCTGCGCGGTTAGAAGGGTAAAAGTTTATTACACAGTCATATTTAAAACTGATAGTGGTAAGGATAAATTTTAATATCTCCAATTTATTTTTCTTTAATAGAGGAAAATAAATTAATTGATCTATATATGGATTTTTTAAAAAAAGATCATAAATTGCCTTTTTCATGGTTAATACATGAATTTCAAAATCAGGCTTATACTCTTTTAAAAGCTTTATCGCTGGTGTAGTCATCAGGGCATCGCCAATGCCAAACTGAGGGGTAATTAAAATTTTCATATCCTTATTTATTTAAGAATAAGAATAGTTTTTTTAAAATTAAGCTAGATACAGAGTTGTTATCCATATTAACCACATTATAAATATTTTTATAAAACTAAAAGCAAATTTTTTATATTGAAATTTGTTATTTTCACAACATTTAGAAATGGAAGTAATAGTAAAATATATAAAAAAGAGAAATGATAAAATGCTTATTAAGGACAAAAAACTATTGGGAGCCAGGTCTGTGCTCATGATTTTTTTCATTTCCTCATAGGTTTCTTCATAGCTTTTTTTATAGCCGTCTGCTAGTAATTTTTGGGCTCTAAGGTTAGCTATTTTATCTTCTAGAAAAGCAAGTTCTCTTTTATAGGGAGTAGAAAAGTGTCTTATGCCATAGATAGTGCTTCTGAGTATTTCATAAGCATATAATTCTAGTTCTTGATGAGTTTTTGCCAGTTCTAAAATATTCTGTATGGCTTTTTTTTCAAAAGGAGAAAAGGGAAGGTGAAGATAAATAATCCTGCTATAGATGTCTATTTTCTCCTTTGGGGACTTTATAGAAGAAGCAGAGTGATAGAGATAAATCTGTTTTCCAAGAATAAAGACAAAAATTATTATTAAACTAAGGATGGAACTAATTATTATTTTCTTCATAAAGATAAAAATGATTGTAATTATTATACTCTTCTATTGTTTTAGATTGAATTAGAAACTTGCCTGTATGATTGTTTATAGGAATGTTAAAACTGTAATTTGTATTTTCAAAATATAAATTGATGTTTATTTTTTTACCATAGGGGTATTTTTCTGAAGTGTCTTTTGCTAAAAAAGTAAAAAAAGTTGAATATTTACGACATAAAGACATTGAGAATAGGTCATCTGTTTTATTTCGTATACATACTCTATCATGAATAAAAATGTTTAATTTTTTTCTAAGGTTCTTATTAAAATGGTCAATTTGCTGATAATTTATTTTTGTTTCTTTTGGCAAAACTAAAAAATCTAATGCTGAATAATATGATTTTAAGTATGGAGAAAGATTTTGATTATTTTCTATTGGAGAAGAAGAATATACTCTGAATTTATTCATATAAGATTTAACTTTAGCCCAATTAAAAATATTATTTAGATCATGGATCTCAGGATAAGATTTTGCATATATTTCGTAGTTGCAACCATTGTTAATATCCCAAATTTTACTTTCAACTTTTGGAGCACTGATTAAGCAAATATCGTCTCTAAATTTTTCAATATTTTTTTGATACCAGCCTTGAAAAACATCATTGTCTCCAGAATAGACAATAATTGATTTTACTGGTTTTATAAATAGAGAATCAACAGTTTTGTATTTAGCTACTTCATTGCTATCATAATTATTCAAGAAAAGATTGTTGGGGATATAGATTAGGGGAAAAATTAAAAGAAAATATTTAACTTTTTTTAGCTTGTTTTCTATATAGAAAAATCCCAATGCGCATATAAGAGCAAAAAATAAAAGAGCAGGTAGAAAGTACTGGTGTTCAACTATATAAGCAGTATCTAGAGTTATGTTTGGATTGGAAAAAGTAAGATAGGCTAAAATAAAACAATAGGTTATAAAGGAGGACATAAGGTAAAAAACTTTAGTGCGTAAGTTTTTATGGCTAAAAAGAAAAATAAGTCCCAGAAGAAAAAAGACAAAAGCATAAATATGGAATTGATTTTTTAAGAGTAAAAAAGAGTTTTTTAAGGCATTACCCAGCTTATCTATATTTATAAAAAATAGAGATTTGACTAATTCTGGAGAAGAACTTTGTTTGTAAGATTTTCTAAGTAAAGTATAAATGAGACCAGAAAAATTAGGCGAAGGAGAAAGATTTATTAAAGTTGGCTTTAAAGAACGGATTAGAATATAAAGAGTAGAAGTTGCTCCTAGGCAGCAGACAAGTAAACTTGGTAAGATATTTTTTATTGCTTGTTTAAAATGTACGACCAGAGGAATTACTAGGGGAATAAACATTAAAAAGACTAGATGGTGTAAGCTAAAAGACAGGCCAAAAAGAAAAGAGATAATTAATTGATTTTTTAAGCTGTATTCTTCTAAGGTTTTTAACCCAAGATAAAAAACAAGTAGAATAACTAAAGTAATTAAAGGGTAAAATTTAGCCAGCAGGGATTGCCCTACAAAGGAATAGGAACTTAAGAGTAAAAGAGCGGTAAAAAGACCAGTCCCAAAGGAATAGTGTTTTTTTAAATAAGAAAAGATTAGGGTAAGGATAACTGCACTGGATAAAGAAGACAGTAATACCACTTTTAAGGGAATATTTCCCAAGGGGATAAAGGTAAGTAGTTTGCTTAAAAGTAAATAGACAGGATAACCAGAAGGATGAGCTATTCCTAGACTAAAACTTGCCCCAATAAGCTCTCCGCCATCGCCAGTGGTAAGAGATTTGGCCTGTAAAATAAAAAGAAAAGAAAAAATTAAGATAAAGAAAAGACTTTCTACTTTTATTTTAGTTGTAGGGCGTTTCATTTTTTTAAAATAAAAAGCAGGTAAGATTCTTCTTACCTGCTTTTTAATGTATTTTCAAGCAAAGCAAACTAATAACTAATCAATAGTCCAGGTAGAGGCATCAACACCACCAGCTGTGGAGTCGTAAGTGACATATTCGCCATATTGAGTATTGCTTATAGAATAGGAATAACCATCTACACTAGACCCATATCCAGTAACTTGGTTGTTATCAGAAAGACTAAAGGTATTTGTACCAACAATAGCTACATTTCCAGTACCATTAATACTACTAGGATAGCTAGCATAATCAGCATAATAAGCTTCAATTTCTGTAGCTAAATTTTTGGCATCAGATACAGCAGTAGATTTGGCAGCTCTTTCTTTGTATTTGTTAAACTGAGGAATAGCAATAGCAGCCAGGATACCAATGATGGCTACTACGATTAAAAGTTCGATCAGGGTAAAACCTTTTTCCTTGTTCATAAAAAACCTCCTTAAAATTTTTTATCTTTTTTATGTATACTCTCAAGGAGTATGCCAAAATTAAACCCCAGCTAATTAAATGAGTTATTTTTATTTTTTTCTTTTGAATGACAATTTTTGTCAGTTGGTTGACAAAAATTGTCCCTAATTTTTAAAAAACCTGTTCGTAAGTTATTTATAGAAACCTCTCTTAAAGAAAAAAGGTATCTTTTGTCAATTGATATATTTTTTTAGGTTTAATTTTTGTTAAGCACTGTAAATTATAAGCACAGCTAATAGACCCGTGTAAGGAGCAAGGGCGGCAGCTAACTGCTTCCTGGATTAATGTAACTTTGTTTCCATAGGGGAAAAAACCCCAGGCAGAATCGCTTGGGCCAAAGAGCGTTATAATGTGTTTGTCTAGTCCCCAGGCCAGGTGCAAAGGTCCAGAATCTGTACTTACCACTACTTTGGCCAGTTTTAAAAGGGCCAGAGTTTGCCTTAAGTTGCTTTTATTGGTTAAATCATTTTTAGTGTTTACCAAAGAATAAGCAGAGCGTCCCAGAATGATAAAGGGAATATTGGCCTGTTCTAACAGGGCAATGTACTTTTGCCAGTAATCTCCAGGCCAGGTCTTGGTAGGATAAGAAGCATAAGGGTGAATGGCCACAAAAGGAGAAGGGATATTTAAGGAGGTTAAAAGTTTTTTAGCTTCTTCTATTTCCTCGGGATGTAAAAAAAATTGAGGCCTTAAGGCCCTGGCTGGAGGCAGGTTGTCTAAGGAATAATAGGCCAGGCCATAGCGTTGAGGCACAGATAGTTTTAACTTAGGTGTTTTAAATTTTCCTTTAGAAAGGAGATAGAGCCTTCTGGCTACAGATAGTTTTGCATAACTTTTGTGAGGTTTTCGAGTAAAAAGTTTAATTAAAAAGGAGCGCAAGTTTTGGTGCAAATCCAGGATGGTTAGGTGAGGATATTTTTTTCTTATGTGTTTACTTAGCTGAAGGAGTTCCTTTACATTTCCTTTTTTTATTTCCAGCACTTCTTGTATAAAGGGGTTTTCCTTAAATAAGGGAGCAAAAATTTTTTTGGTTAAAATAACAACCTGTTTTTTTTCCTCTTCTGCTAGATACCTGGCCAGCCCGCTGGTAAGCGCCACATCTCCAAGGGAACTGAAGCGAATAAGCAAGATGGTTTCTTTAGACATAATCCAGGTCTTTTATCCCCTGCCAGGCAGCTTTTAAATCCCTGGCAATTAAAAGGGGAAAATCTGTTTCCACTTTTTGATAAGGTAATTGTTGCCAGGGTAGTTTTAAATTTAGCCTGGTTATTTCTTTTGGGCCATGACCGGTCAGCACCAGACAGGATAGGGCAAAATTTAGGTTTTTCCCCCAGAGAATATCGCTAACTTTATCACCAATAACCACACATTCCTCTGGATTTAAGTGGTATTGCTCTTTAAGGGCTGTAAATAGGCCAGTTTTGGGTTTGCGGCAATTGCAATTATCTTCTGGAGTGTGGGGGCAAAAAGCAGTGTGGGTAAAAATTTCTTCTCCTAAAAGGCTATCTAATCTTTTTTGCACCTTATAAAAGTCTTCCAGGGAGAAATAATTACGGCCAATACCGCTTTGATTGGTAATGATAAAAAGTTTTAATCCCCTTTTTTTCATTTCCAGCAGGGTTTCTTTTGCCCCAAAAATGAGCTCTACTTCCTGGGGGTTGGAGAGGTAGTGTTTTTCTTTGATGATAGTTCCATCTCTATCTAAAAAAATATTTTTTACCTTAGGCATCTAATGCCTCCCATACACCACAGGCAATGGCCACAGGGAACTGTGTTTCCATAACAGTCGTGTTCAAAGGGAAAGGATTCATTCAAGAGGTCATCACAGGGCACCAGAGGACAATTGCTGCAATAAGGATAATTTACCTGCAGTACTTCTTCCCTGAACTGAATAAACTTTTCCTTGTTCCAGATAGCTTGCAAGTCCTCTTCTTTGATGTTGCCAAAAAATACAGGATAGATGTGTTTAGTGCGTTTATCCATATAACAACTATACTGATGCCAGAGAAAATAACAGGGAGCAACATTGCCTTCTACATCAATAAAAACACTTTTTTCTTCTACAAACTCACATTTTCTTTTGTTTTGAGCCCTTAGAGGTGGTAAGTCTAAAGAGATATTATATTTTCTGGCAAGATTGGAAGATGTTTCCAGGATATTTTCTAAATCTGTAAGGTCTTGTTCATCCCAGAAAACCAGGTTTTCTAGATGTAGTAAAATATTTTCTTTTTCAGCCTCTTTTATCATTGTTTCTACCAGGTTTATAAGTTTTTTATCCTGCTCTTTTTTGTGGAATTTCCAGCGTACTTGAAAATAATCTTTAATGGCCAGGCCTAACTTCTGGGCTTTTTCCTTATATTTGTTAAAGAGTTCTTTAGCTTTATGGGTATTGGGTTCAAATAGACATTCATTGGCTACTTCTTTAGAATAGGGAAGTAAATGTGTAACTAAAATAAAATCTACCTTTTTTTCTTGGGCTAGCTCAATTAAGTGGGGTAATTGTTTATAATTGGATTTCATCAAGACAAATTCTATACCCATTTTAAAGTGGGGATTTATTTTTTGTCTGTGCAAGTTTAGCATGTCCAGAGAAGTTAAGATTTTGCTTAGGGAAGCTCCCTGTCTTTTTTGCTGTAAAAAATCTGCTTCCACTCCATCCAGAGACAGGCATACTTGGTCCAGTCCGGCTGAGAGCAGGTTTTGCACTTTTTCAGGAGTAAACAACATGCCATTGCTTTGAAAGGCTATTGTGGAAGTAGCTGGCATATGTTTTTTGGCTAGAGCGACAAATTCTTCTAGCTGGGGATGTAAAAGCGGCTCTCCTATGCCATTTAAAATTAATCTGTTTACAGAAGAAAAGTTTTTGACCAGTTTTTTGAAAAGGGCAAAGGGAAAAATTTTTTCTTTTTTTAGGCTGGCTGAAATATTTTTCACACAAAAGTTACAATTTAGATTACATTTAGTAGTAATCTCTAAGAATATTTTCTGGGGGTAGCTCATAGCTTTTGACCATTTTTCTTTAAGGGTTTAGAAAGGCTTTAAAAATAGAGATGGCCTTCTTAACTTAAGTTGTTTTTTTTGGCAATAAAGTTTAAATTATGTATAAAATTAGTTAGTTAAAGGGGAGGAACAATGATTGATTTACACACTCATACTACCTTTAGTGATGGAGAGCTTATTCCAGCAGAGCTTATTCGCAGGGCCAGATATGCAGGTTATCAGGTGATAGGCTTAAGTGATCATGCTGATCACAGTAATCTAGAACTTATTTTGCACAATCTTTTACCTCTATCCACTCTTTACAGTACCTATGCAGACATAGAGGTATTGGTGGGGGTAGAATTGACTCATGTGCCTCCAGCCCTGATTCCAGAGACCATTGCCCAGGCAAGGGCTTTGGGTGCCCAGTATGTGGTAGTGCATGGTGAAACCATTGTGGAGCCAGTTCAAAAGGGGACCAATCTGGCAGCCCTGGAAGGTGGAGCAGATATTTTAGCCCATCCAGGGCTCATTTCTCCAGAAGAAGTTGACCTGGCCAGGGAAAAGGGAGTTTACCTGGAACTAAGCACCAGAAAGGGGCATAGCCTTACCAATGGTCATGTTTTAAAATTGGCTTTAGCCCGGGGGGCAAAGGTGGTAATCAATAATGATGCCCATAGCCCTTCTGACCTGGTTTCTAAAGAACTAAGGACCAGGATTGCCCTGGGAGCAGGTTTGACTTTAGAAGAGGTAAACCTGCTAGAAAACAACAGCTTAGAACTGGTGGAAAAAATACGGAGCAGGAGCCATGGAAGAAAAGTGTAGATTAGCAGCTAGATGGTTAAAGCAAGCCAGGTTTGCTCTGGCTCTTACTGGCGCGGGCATTTCTGTACCCAGTGGGATTCCTGACTTTAGAAGCCCGGGCGGGCTTTGGTCTAAGTTTGATCCCTGGGAAGTCTGTTCTGACTATGCCTTAAAGTTTAATCCCAAAGGAGTGTGGGAATTTTTGGGAGAAGCTGTGTTATTATTTAAACAGGCCAGGCCCAACCCTGCCCACTTTGCTCTGGCTGAGTTAGAAGCCAGGGGAATTTTAAAGGCCATTATTACCCAGAATATTGATGGACTGCATCAGGAGGCAGGTTCTAAAGAAGTTATAGAGTTTCACGGGGGAGTAAATAGGTTTTATTGCAATCTTTGTGGCTTAGAATATCCCAGGGAAAAGGCCTTTAGTTTGAAAAAAGAGGAGCTTCCCTGGCTTTGTAGCAAGTGTCAGGGAGTAATCAGGCCAGATGTGGTCTTTTTTGGGGAAGCTATTCCCACAAAGGCCTTGTATTTGAGCCAGGATTTAAGTAGGAAAGCAGACCTAATGCTGGTTATAGGTACTTCCGGAGAGGTGGCTCCAGCCAACACCCTTCCTTCTATGGTCAAGGCCAGAGGAGGTAAGGTGATAGAGATAAACCTGGGGCCTAGTGCCTATGAAGGCGTTTCAGATTTGAAAATAGCAAGGGGAGCTGAAGAGGTTTTACCTCAAATAGTGAGTTTTTTAGAAGAAGAGAAATAAAGGAGAAAAGCAATGGATTTTTTAGGGACTAATCCTGCCTGGGCTCTGGTGTTAAAGGCTACTCTGGCCGTAAAAGTGGTTTTGGTGGTTTTACTTTGTATGTCCATTTATTCCTGGGCTATTATTTTTTTCAAGTTCTTAACCTTTTTAAAGGCCAGAAGGGATGTTCACTTGCTGCGTAGATTAACAGAAGAAAGCAGTAACCTGGGCTCTTTAAAAAATGTGTTAGAAACCCATAGTTCCAGGGTGGGTAGCGCCATGCTCCAAAAAGCCCTTTTTGAATTAAAGCGAATTGGCCAGTTAAATGCTTCTGAACAGGAGAAAAAAGAAATCATTAAAGAAAATCTGCAAAGGTCTTTACTCAACTCCAGGACAGAGATTTTTTTGAGCCTAAAAAAGAGCTTGGCTTTTCTGGCCACCTGCTCCAATTCTGCTCCTTTTATTGGGCTTTTTGGTACAGTGTGGGGCATTATGCATTCCTTTCATGCCATTGGCTTGCAGAAAAGCGCTTCCCTGTCCACAGTAGCACCAGGTATTTCGGAGGCCCTGATTGCCACTGCCATTGGGTTAGCTGTAGCTATTCCTGCTACCATGGCTTACAACTACTTTATAACCAAATTGCAGGATGTGGATAAGGATCTGGATATCCTGGCCAATGTCTTTTTGAATCTTTTGGAAAGGAACTTAAGCTTGCTTAAACAAGGAGAAAAATAGTGAAAACTTCCCCAAATGATTCTTTGCTTTCAGAAATCAATGTTACTCCTTTTGTGGATGTAATGTTGGTTTTGTTAATTATTTTTATGGTTACAGCTCCCATGCTAACGCAAGGGGTAGAGGTGGACTTGCCCAAGGCCGAAACTGTAACCACTTTGCCTGAAGATGCAGAAAACATGCTCATAACCCTTAAAAAAGATGGCTCCATATATGTAGATACTTATAAAGTAAGTGCTGAAGAATTGGAAAACTTTTTAAAAAAGAATTTTAAAAATAAAGAGATGGTTTTTTTAAAGGCAGATAGAGATGTAAACTATGGAGAAGTAATTAAGGTAATGAGTAAGGTGAAAGGAGCAGGAATAGAAAAATTGGGAGTTATTGTGGAAGAGGAAGAACAAGATTAGATGAAAGTTGTTGGTTTTATTTTTTCTTTATTTTTTCACTTGTTTTTGGTCTATATCTTTGTTTACCAGATTCAGAATAATATAGACTATAAAAGACCAGCTAAAATCAGATATGAGCTAAATTTAGTTACCTTAAAGAAAAAAAAGGCCAAAACCTATTCCTATAAAAAAGCTAAAATAAAGATTAAAACCGGACAAAAGATTGCCACTATTGGCGGAAGCAAGCAAAAGGTTAAACTGAGTAAAAAACAAATAGAAGCACTAAAAAGAAAGCAGGCTCAAGAAGAATATAAAAAAACTCTATCTACTTTAAAGAAAGAAAATAAACTAAAAAGCAAAGAAGAAAAAGGAGAATTGGTTTCTGCTTTAAAGGAGATACAGGGAGAGGTAAAAGAAGATAAAGAAGGCAGTGCGGGAGTAGAAATTGAAGAATTTTACCAGGGGATAGTAGAAAGTAAAATTAAGGCAAATTTTCGTTATCCCAATTTTAAATTTGGTAAACTTTTGATTTGTTTTATTAGCATAAAGATAAATGAAAGGGGTGAAATTTTAGAGTATCACCTAAAAAAGAGTTCTGGAGATGAAGTCTATGATAGTTTGGCCTTAAGGGCTATTTTAGATACCAAAGTTTTGCCTTTGCCTCCACCAGGTATTCGAGAAAAGATTTTAAGAGAAGGTATTGAGATTGAATTTAATTCTCAGGAATTAGAGGGAAGTAAATGATAAAAAAGATAGTTTTTATTTTGTTAGCTGGTATTTTTTTTAATTTTCAATCTCTTTTGGCCCTGACCATAAATATTTACGGACCAGGGGACAAAAAGATAAATTTGTTTATAGCCAAGCCTTTTGTGGCAGAGCAATTCCGGGTGGATGATAAATTGGTTTCTACCTTAAAGGATAAACTGGGCTTATTACCTTTTTTAAGAATTATTCCAGCAGAAGATGTATTAAATAAAGGAGAGATAAAAGGGCCTGGTCTGGTTGATATTGATTTTAGAAAGTTTCTTTTGTCCAGGGTAGATGTTTTACTGACCATTAATTTAAAGCCAGGTTCTAATTGGGGAGAGATAGAGCTTAGGGCCTTTGATGTGTTGAGACAGCAGTTAATAGTAGGTAAAGCCTATGATTTGCAAAGTGAAGCCCAGCTTCCTTTGGCTTTGCGCAGTTTTTGTGGTGCTCTTTTACAGCAGTTTACAGGCAGGGATTCTTTATTTTCTGAGCCCATAGTTTTTGTGCACAAGCAAAGGCAAAAACAGGCTTTATACGAGATTTATGCTGATGGTTATGGTTTAAAAAAGTTGCTGGAGGTAGATGGCATTATTGCCAGTCCGGCCTGGGATTTTAGGGGAGAGAAGATTGTTTTTACTCTGATTGAGCACGGAAGGCATTTTTTAGGGCTCTGGGATAAGCAAAGTAATAAATTGGAAAAGCATCTGTTACCTGGCAATAGTATTATTTCTCCCATATTTACTCCAGAGGGAGAGATTGTGGTCAGTCTGGATGTAAAAGGCAATCCAGATATTTATCTTCTGAGCAAGGATTTTAAGATAAAAAAGACCTTGATTTCACATTGGGCTATTGACATTTCTCCCTTTTTTGCCCGTAATGGAGAAAAAATGGTGTTTACCTCGGCCAGATTAGGCAATCCCCATATTTTTGTTTGGCTTAAAAAGGAAAACAGGATTAGAAGGGTAAGTTATGAAGGCAAATACAATACCAGCGCAGTGTTAAGCCCTGATGGCAGGCTGGTGGTTTTTTCCAGATTACTTGCTGAAGGGCACCGTATCTTTGTGCACGATCTGGAAAGTGGACAGGAAAAACAGATAAGTTTTGGTCCTGGAAATGATGAAGAGCCTTTTATTGCTTCAGATGGCTATTTTGTCCTTTTTAGTTCCAATCGAAGTGGTAAGTACAAACTCTATCTTACCACCATAAATGGAGATGGCCCTTATCTGGTAGATACGCAGGAGTTAAATGCCTATTCTCCTGCCTGGGTGCATAAATTGGAGTAAATAATCTTTGATTTTTGAAGGAGGAAGATTTTATGAAGATTAAAGTATTGGTGGTAGTTGGTTTGTTTTTAGGTGTGCTTACTGTGGGTTGTGCCAAGAAAAAAGTAGTTGTTCCTGCCACTACTGGAGATACTTCTGTAAGCGAGCAGACTCAAGGAAGTGAAATTAAAGGCTTGAAAGAGCTTCAGGAAAAAAGAGCCAGGGAATTACAGGAGTTAAAGGAAAAGGAACTAAAGGAAAAACAGGCTAAGGAAGCTTCTAAAGAAGAGGCCCTGAAGATTATAGGTGAAAGAATTTTCTTTGATTTTGACTCTTACGAACTAAAACCAGAGGCCAGACAGGTTTTGCAAAAAAAGGCAGAAGTGTTAAAGGCCCATCCTGACTTGATGTTGATTATAGAAGGACACTGTGATGAAAGGGGCACAGAAGAGTATAACCTGGCTCTGGGTGAAAAAAGGGCCCGTGCTGCCTATGAGTTTTTGATTCTTTTGGGAGTAGAAGCCAATAGAATGCAAATTGTAAGCTATGGAGAAGAATATCCCCTGGATCCTGGCCACAATGAAACTGCCTGGGCCAAAAATAGAAGGGATGAGTTTAAGATTGTAAAAAAATAAGGAGAGTGAAGTTAAATGGAGACCTTAGAAGCCATCTTTAGCCGAAGAAGTATTCGCAAGTTTAAACCAGACCCTATTCCCAGGGAGATGCTGGAAACGGTTTTACGCGCTGCCATGGCTGCACCTTCAGCTGGCAATGCTCAACCCTGGCACTTTATTGTGGTGGATAGTAAAGAGATCTTGGAACAAATTCCTAAGTTAAATCCCTATGCTAAAATGGCAGTAGAAGCTCCTCTGGGCATTTTGGTTTGTGCTGAATTAAAGCTGGAAAAGTTTCCAGGTTTCTGGGTGCAAGACCTTTCTGCTGCTGTGGAAAACCTTTTGTTAGCTGTGCATGACCTGGGCCTGGGCGCTGTTTGGACTGGTATTTATCCAGTAGAGGAAAGGGTTAAAGGTTTTCAGCGCTTATTTAAACTCCCTGAAGAGGTCGTCCCTCTGGCTTTTATCCCTCTGGGGTTTCCCAACCAGGAATACAGTAAGGTGGATAGGTTTAAGAAGGAAAGGATTCACTACAATACCTGGGACGAAGGGTATTAAGATTATTAGCTTAAAAGAAACAAACTGGTGGCCATCACTCCCATGCCAGCTATAAGGGAGTAGATGGCCACATGATGCTCACCAAATTCTTCTGCTGTGGGCAGAAGCTCATCTAAAGAAATAAAGACCATAATTCCAGCCACAAAGGAAAAAGATACCCCTAGCATAAGTGGTCCCAGTAAGGAGCGGAGAAAGAAAAATCCCACCAGAGCTCCTATGGGTTCTGCCAGTCCAGAAGCAAAGGAAAGCCAAAAGGCCTTTTTACGGCTTTGGGTGGCTGCAAAAAGAGGGGTGGAAATGGCAATGCCTTCGGGAATGTTGTGCAGGGCAATGGCCACAGCTACGGGCAGGGCCAGTTCCAGGGAACTAAGGCCACTCATAAAAGTGGCCAGACCTTCGGGAAAATTGTGTATACCTATGGCCAGGGCTGTGATTAGACCTGTTTTTTTGAGTTTTTCTGCAGAAGGAAAGGAATGTTTTTTTATTAACCTGGTCTCATGTGGGTTCTCATAAGAGGGAACGAGAAAGTCAATGGCAGCTACGCAAAAAATCCCAGCAAAAAAACAGATAATAGCCAGACTGTCGCCTTGACTTATAGTGGTTGCCTTCCTAACATATTCTTTTCCTAAAGGTAAAAGTTCCACAAAGGAAATGTAAAGCATTACTCCTGCTGAAAACCCTAAAGAACCAGCCAAGAATTTGGGATTGGATTTAGTTTTTACTAGAGAAAGGAGAGAGCCTATGCCAGTGGCCATACCAGCAAGCAAGGTTAAAAGAAAAGCAGACCAGAAATTAGCAGGCATGCCTTATTTGTCCAGGAAAACATTTTTAAAGTCAATTGTTTTCTTTGCTCTTGTGTTTTTTAACCTAACTTCCTTTAGTTTAGCTAATTCTAAAGTTGTGGTTTTTACTTCTATTTTGCCTCAGTCCTATTTCTTAGAAAAATTAGGAGGAGATTTTTGGGAAGTTCAAACCATGCTTCCTGAGGGAGCAGACCCTCATACCTATGAGCCCAAGCCTGCTGATTTGCGGAAATTAAGCAAAGCCCAGGTTTATTTTTCCTGGAATTTGCCTTTTGAGCAGGTGTGGTTAAAGCGCTTTCAGGGGCTTAATCCTGATCTAAAAATTGTAAATTGTGCTCAGGGAATAAAATATCTCCAGTTTCAAAAGACCAGTGAATTTTTGTTGGCAGAGCAAGAACCCAGGGAGGAAGGACATTTTTTAGACCCTCATATCTGGCTTTCCCCTGCAAATTGTTTGCAAGTGGTAAAAAATATATATGAGTTTTGTTTAACCAACTGGCCAGAGCAAAAAGAGCGTTTTCAGGCTAATTACTTAGCTTTGGAAAAAGAAATAAAAGAAGTGGATGCACAGATTAGAAAACTTTTAGCACCCTGTAAAAAAAAGGTTTTTCTGGTGTTTCACCCTTCCTGGGGTTATTTTGCCAATACCTATGGCTTTAAACAGGTAAGTGTGGAAGTAGAAGGAAGAGAGCCCACTCCTAGAGAGCTTATGCATATGCTAGATACTATAAACCAATTTAAGTTAAAGAGCATTTTTATTCAGCCTCAATTTAATCCCAGAGAAGTGCAATTTTTAGTGCAGAAGGCTAAGCTGCAACTGGAAGTGGTGGACCCTTTGGCCAAAGACTGGAAGGCAAATTTGCTGAAAATGGCCCAGAAAATAAGGGGGCAGTGTGCAGAAGATAGCAATTAGTTTAAAAAATGTTAGTTTTGGCTATAGCAAAACCAGGGTCTTAGATAGGGTTAACTTAAGCATTCCTCAGGGAGAATTCTGGGCTCTTATTGGCCCTAATGGGGGAGGAAAAACCACTTTATTAAAACTTATTTTAGGATTGTTAAAGCCCTGGGAAGGTGAGATAAAGGTTTTTGGAAAACCAGCTAAGGAGATAGCCACCAAAATAGGCTATGTCCCTCAGCAGGTTAGAAAAAATATGCTTTTGCCTCTTACTGTGTTTGAACTGGTCAGTATGGGAGTGCGTTCTCAGAAAAGAGGCTTTTTTTACGCTTCCAAAACTAAAGAGCAGGTACAAGAGGCCCTGGAAAAGGTGGGAATTTCTTCTCTGGCCTCTAAGAGTATTCTTGATATTTCAGGAGGGCAGTTTCAAAGGGCACTGGTGGCAAGGGCGCTGGTGGGTAAACCAGAGATTTTGATTTTTGACGAGCCCACTGCCAATGTGGACCCTGAAGGAAAGGTGTGCCTTTATGAACTCTTAAGTTCTTTAAAAGGAGAAATGACAGTAGTGGTGGTAACCCACGACTTGGTGATTGCTTCAGCCAGCATTGATGGCCTGGCAGTGGTCAACAGGCAGGTGCGAGTAAGTAGAGAAAAAGAGCTTTCTTCTCAACTCCTGTCCCTTATCTATGGCAAACATACCCATGCCTGTGCTGTGGACGGATTTATTCAAGAGATACCCAAGTACTTTGCTTCCAAGGTGAAATAAAATGGAAATTTTTCAATTTAGCTTTATGCAACACGCCTTTGTGGCTGCATTGCTTTTGAGTATTGCCTGTGGTTTTATTGGGCCTTTGGTGGTAATTAACAGGCAGGTTTTCTTGGCTGGAGGCATGGCTCATGCTGCCTTTGGAGGCGTGGGATTGGCCTTTTTTTTCTCCTTGCCTGTTTTACCCACTGTGTTTGTCTATACCTTTTTCCTTAGCCTTGTTTTTGGTCTGCTGGTAG
The DNA here is from genome assembly GCF_055126295.1 of Desulfonauticus sp. Classification (NCBI taxonomy): domain Bacteria; kingdom Pseudomonadati; phylum Thermodesulfobacteriota; class Desulfovibrionia; order Desulfovibrionales; family Desulfonauticaceae; genus Desulfonauticus; species Desulfonauticus sp. Next base: position 84,071 of record NZ_JBSRHE010000006.1, read on the forward strand.
TGAACCAAAGGGAGCTTTCTGAGACCATTGTGGGCATTATTTGGGCTGGAGGCATGGCTTTAGGGATTATTTTACTGGACTTAACCCCTGGGTATAAAACTGAGCTTACCAGTTATCTTTTTGGCAGTATTCTTACCTTAAGCAAGTCTGATTTAAGTTTGGCCTGTGTTTTGGATTTTTTTCTGGTTGGCACTATCTGGTGGAAGTACAAAGAATTTGTGACCATAAGTTTTGATAGTGAATATGCTAAAACTTTAGGCATTAAAGTAAATAACTGTTTTTTAATTTTAATTGTTTTGGCTGGATTTAGCGTGGTAATACTTATGCAACTGGTAGGTATTGTTTTGCTTATCTCCTTATTGACCATACCTGTATACCTGGCCAAACCCAAAAGTGATACTTTGTACAAAATGATTTTCAAATCAACGCTTTGGAGTTTGTTTTTTAGCTATACAGGGTTATTTTTAAGTTTTTACCTTAACTTAAATAGTGGAGCTGCGATTATTTCTGTGGCAATATTTTCTTTTCTTCTGGTAAATTTAAAAAGAATGCTATTGAATAAAGAATCGAAAGCTATTTTTGTTGATAGCCAATTGTAAGTGGGGTTGAATTAATTCTATGTGGTTTTGAATAAAGGGAATAAAAGTAAGCTTAAATTTTTTAATTTTTATTTTTAACTTCTTTAATTCCTGCAATATCTCTTTATTTTTAATCAGATTGCCCAAAATAAGTCTTAAGGAAATGATGGCCTCTTTTCTGGAAACAGTGGGAGAGATATAGTTTATTTTTTCTTCCAAAGAAAAGGGGTTATTGGTTCGAAGCAGGGGAGAAAGGGAAAGGGCAGTAGCAAATTTGATAAAGTAATCTGGCCTTACTGCAAAGGCAGGTATACTTAGAACCAGATTATCTGCTTTAACCAGGTATAAGGAGTGTAAATGCCTTTCTAAGGCGCTATCTTCTTCAGCAAAGTCTATTTCAAACTGCCAGAAGGGTAAGTAGAGGTCATCTGGAGTTGAAAAGAGCAGGTAAGGATTTATGATTTCTAATTTTTCTGTTTCAAAGTAATAGAGGTTGGAGCAGTTTTTACAGATAAGTAAGAGATCTTTGTTTTGGCCTTCCAGGGTATAGCCACACTTGGGACAAAGAGCTGGCAAGATATTTAGCTGCCAGTTTTCCTGCTGGTGAAAAGTAAGTTCTGCTGGGTTTAAAACCGGGCTAAGGGGTCTTTGGGCCAGGGCATCAAAGTAATAGCCTTTTTGAGGTAAAAGGGGTAGATAGATATAGCTTAAATTTTCTCCTATAAAGTCTTGGTAGTAGATAGTTCCTCGTACTTTGCTGTTAGCCAATCTGTTTTTTATTTTGGCCAGAGCCTGTTTAAAAGAGAGTTCTTCCTGGATCAGGTTTAAATTCTGGGAATAGACCATTTGTAGGGGCATGGCCTGGGCTCTTAGGCCCAGGGAAAGGGGGAAGTGGAGCTTTTCCAGCCCCAGAATGGTGGAATCTATCCAGAGGGGAATAAGGTCATGGGTTGTGGTAAAAAAAAGAGGACCTTTGACCCGAAGGTAGGGCACATACAGGCATTCTTCCTGATTGTATTTAGGTGGAAGAAAATAGCGAAGGTATTTTTCGCCTACTAAAAGGGATTTAACCCGGCAATAGGGACAATATAAAATGCGCTCCCCTTCTTCAAAGGTAAAGGGAGCGCCACATTGAGAGCAGGAATAGTGAACTTGAAAATTCATGCCCTAGCTTAGCTTTTCTCCACATTGGTTACAAAATAAAGAGTCAGGCAGATTTTCAAAGCCACATTGGCTGCATTTTTTGGGTTGGGGTTTGTTTTCAGTGGGAGTGCCGCAGTTGGGGCAAAATTTAGCCTTTGGAGAGAGGTTTTTCCCACACTTCTGGCACTGCTTTAAAACCAGAATTTGATGGCCGCAATAGGGACAAAATCTAGAGTTTTCAGGTACTACCTGGCCACAGTCAGGACACCTGCTGCGAATCTTTTCTTGAGGAGTGTTTTGAAAGGCATCCTTTAGCATGTAGGGAAACATAAAGCCCATGCCCATATTAAAGCCAGCTCCTCCCTGACCAGGATTGGCTGCTGCCTTTTCCAGGGCCATGGCTGCTTTTAGCTGGGTCAATTTGCCCAGGTCCTTAAATACCTCTACCCTGCTTCTGTCATCAATAGCCTTTTGCACTTCTTCAGGAGGAGTAATGGCGTTGATGTACAGGCTACTTAGCCCCAGGCCAAATTTTCTTAAATCTTGCGAGACGATTTGTTGGAGTTCTTGAGAAAATTGTTTGTAGTTGCCTGGAAGGTTAAAAAGGGTGTCCACCTTTTCTCCCAGATAGTCATTTAACCTGGAAACCACAATCTGGCTCAAATATTCTTCAATATCTTCTATGGTAAAGGAAGCCTTGGTACCCACCAGGGAATTTACAAAAAGAGCAGGTTGAATGATTCTAATGTCCAGCCTGCCAAAGGCCCTTAATCTAACCAGCCCCAATTCTTTGTCTTTAAAGGCCACCGGGTCTTTGGTACCCCACTTTAAGTTGGGGAAAACTTTCATGTTTAAAAAATAAACTTCTGCCCTTAAGGGACTGGTAAAACCCCAGGGTACACTTAATAACTTGGTCAAAATGGGGATGTTGGCAGTGGTAAGGGTATGTCTGCCCACCCCAAAGGCATCTACTGCCTGTCCCTGGTAATAAAATACAGCAGCCTGACTGTTTCTAACGATAAGCTGGGCACCCCATTTGATTTCAGCTGAACCTTCTTGAGGGATGCGATGGGCCAGTTCTGTGCCTTTATTGTCAAACCATTCAATAACTTCCAAAAAAACTAGGTTGTTAGTTCCCATTTAGCTTTCTCCTTTTAATGGGCCTTTAATAGGTTTTGAGCTATAGTTAAATCCAGAGGTGGAAGGTGAGTAAGTTGCTCCAGAGAAAAGTGTTGATAAAATCCTTCTCCTAACACAGGTTTGGGCCAGGGATTTTTATAAATTATTCCCAGTCCCCACTTTTGAGCAGGGTCCAGGGCTATTTTTAAGGCCTGTTCAAAGTCTTGCGGGTCGTGAGAAAGGAAAAATGTTTCTTTTTTCAAGGTCTCAAGGCTGGGTTTGAGCCAGCTAATACAGGGTTGTAAAATGTCCACATAAGCCAGCCCAGGATAATTGATGGCCTCTTTGATAACTTCCTTTAGATGTTCTATTTCCAGAGCTGAGCATCTGGCCACAAAGCCAGTTCCCTGAATAAGAGCCAGGGCTAAGGGGTTTAAAGGCTCATCTTCCACACCCCTGGGGTTTAAAGCCCTCTTTTCTCCTTTAGGAGTAGTGGGAGAGGCCTGTCCTTTGGTCAGGGCATAAATGGAGTTGTTGTGTACCAGCAGGGTAATATCCGGGTTGCGGCGCAAGGTATGTAAAAAGTGATTGCCGCCTTCTCCATAGCAATCACCATCCCCAGTGGTGACAATTACTTTTAGTTTGGGATTGGCCAGTTTTATGCCAGTGGCCACAGGAAGTGCCCTTCCATGGAGGCCATTGAAAAAATTTCCCTTTAAATAATGGGGCAGTTTAGCTGCCTGTCCTATGCCAGATACCAAACATACTTCCTGAGGGGTTAGCTCTAATTCCTCCAGTCCATTTTGCAGGGCCTTGAGGATTAGATGGTTGGGACATCCCGGGCACCACTGACTGGGGACATTATTGCTAAATTTGGTTTTGGATTTCATCAAATTTCCTCCCTATCTCTTCTGGAGTTAAAGGTAAACCATTATATTTGAGTATGGAGTGTTTAAGATTTAAGCTATACCCTAAATTAAGGAGTTTAGCCAGCTGGGCTGTGGCATTGTTTTCTACAGTAATTAAAAGAGCGTTTTGGGGGAAAGAATAAGAGGGCAGGGGCCAGAGTTCACTGAAGTGAATGACTCCCACCTTTTCTCCTTTGGTTCGCAAGTGTTTTTGCGCAGCCAGAACGCTTTCTTTGGTACTACCAAAACTTATAAAAATGTATTTACTGTCTGCAATGTCTACTTCCAGAGGAGGAGCTATTTCTTTTTGCAACTCTTTAAGTTTATTTAGTCTTTTTTCCAGCATGGGTTTGGCTACTTTATCCAGCTCTTCAGTAATGTGCCCCCATTCATCGTGTTCGTCACTATCAGCACCTACCAGGTGGACACTTTGTCCAGGGCAAAGCCTGGGAGAAATTCCTGAGGGAGTAAACTGGTAGCGTTTATATTCTTTAAATTCTGAAGGATTGGCTCTAAAAAACTGGGGAGTTTCTCCTTCCCAGTTGAAATCCCAATAGGAAAAATTGGAATCAGCCAGAAATTGATCGGTTAAAATAATTGCAGGTAGCTGGTATTTGTAAGCTAGATTAAAGGCCTTGATGGTCTTTAAATACAGTTCTTCCGGGTCAGAAGGTGCAAAAACCACTTTGGGAAATTCCCCATGACCAGCAAAGATGGCAAAAAGCAGGTCTCCTTGAGCAGTCCTGGTGGGCAACCCCGTAGCAGGACCTGGCCTTTGGGCCAGCACTATGACCACTGGGGTTTCAGTCATACCTGCTAAACTGATGCTTTCCACCATCAGGGCAAAACCACCTCCACTGGTGGCAGTCATGCTCCTTACCCCTGCAAAACTTGCACCTAAGGCCAGATTAATGGCGGCAATTTCATCTTCTGCCTGCAAGGTAAAGACTTTTAATTCTTCTTGTTTCTGGCTCAGGTAAGTGATGAGACCTGTGGAAGGAGTCATGGGATAGGCAGCCATAAAGTGGCAGCCAGCTCTGGCAGCACCCAGGGCTGTGGCTGGATGGCCAGTGGTAAAGAAGTAGTTGTGCTCGCCAGAAGGAGGCAGGGTTAAGTTTAGAGAAGAATCCAGGGCCTGACCATATCCCAGCCTTGCTCCTTCGAGGTTGTTGTTGATTATTGCCAGGGATTTAGTGGCAAATTTTTTCTGAAGGGCCTCAAGGAGGAGTTCTAGTTTGAGTTTTAAAATTCCGGTTAAAAAACCCAGGGCAATGGCATTGGCATAAAGGGAATTACCCAGTTCCTTTTTAGCCAGATCCTTAAAGGATAGAACCAGGGATTGAAACCGGGAGTTTTCCTTAGGACCAATTAGAAGGCCTGAAGGTTTGAGTAAAGAAGTGTATTTGTCCTGGGCCTCAGGATTTAAAGCTAAAAGCAGGTCGCTCTGCTCTCTGGGGTAGTTTTGAGGCTGGGAACTGATTTTTAGATGATAACTATTAAATCCTCCTCTAACCCTGGACTCATATTCTTTCCAGGAAAAAAGAGCGTATTTATGCTCTGCCAACACAGTGCTAAACAGGCTTCCTATGGAGTCCAGGCCTTCGCCAGCAGAACCCACTAAACTAATGGTTAATTCCTTCATAAACTAGACCTCTTTTTTTTCTTCAGTCTAACTGAAAATTAAAGAAAAAAAAGTTAAATTTATTTGTTGGATTTAAAAAAGTTAGAAAACTTAAAGGGGAAAAGGATTGTTTTTTGGTTAAAAACTGGTTGAGAAATTTAAGGCGCTTAAATAATTAGTGGCTTTTCAAGTTGCCAAAAGAAGTCCTTCAGTTTATCTTTATTTATACCCAAAAAAGGAGGGGATTATGAAAAAGATAGGAGCAAGTATTATTCTTTGTCTACTGGGGATAGCACTTGCTTTACCTGGTTTGGCTCAGGAGGAAAAAGACCTTTTAGAGAGCAAATGTACAGGTTGTCATTCCTTAAAGGTAGTTTATAAGGCCAAAAAGGATAAAGATGCCTGGCTGATAACCATTGAGAGAATGGTGGATAAGGGAGCCAGTTTGTCTTTGGAAGAGCAGGAGGCTCTGGCTGATTATCTCAGTCAACAATAGGAGGGCTTTAAATGGCAGAGTATGTGCTTGGCTATATAACTGGCGCTGATAAAAAGGAATTATCTAAAATAGCCAGAACCTTATTGGAAGAAAGGCTTATTGCCTGCGCCAATATTTTTCCTGAGGTTATTTCTGCTTATTGGTGGGAAGGGAAAATTGAAGAAGGTCAAGAACAGGTAATGATTATTAAGACCAAAGCTAATTTGATGTCCAGGGTTGTGGCCAGAGTAAAAGAACTTCATTCCTATTCTTGCCCGTGTGTGGTATTTTTTCAGATTAAAGATGGAAATCCTGAATTTTTGCAGTGGATAGATACTGAAGTAAAGGGGGAATAGATGGATATTTCTTTAGAAAAATTGCAAATTTTTTTAAAACAGGCCTTTGGAGAAGAGGCCAGACTTATAGGGGTAGGAGAAATTGGTTCTTTAGATGAGCAGGGGATGAAGGATTTTGGCTATGGTAAACCCTTGCTTATTCATTACGACTTAAAGGGAGAACAAAAATCAGTGGTCTTTTCCACCATGCGGGGAGATAAATATGGCCACCAGTTTTACTGGGATAGGGCGGCTATTTTGATGTTTCAATACGAGACTGCTGGCCGAATGGAAAAACATGCCAGACCGCAAGGACTTGGGTATTTAGATGAAGAAGGCAACTTAATCCCGGTAAATAAACCCAGAGAATTCTTTTTACTTACGGAAAAGGTGGAAGGCAGGGATTATTTTCTGGATTTGGAAAGGATTCGGAAAGGAGAGGCAAGGGAGGAAGATTTTAAGCTGGCTAGGGATTTTGCCAGGTGGCTGGCTAGAGTGCACGCTCACAAAAAAGAAGATGTGGACCTGTATCTAAGGAGGATTAGAGACCTCATAGGGCATTCTGAATGTATCTGGGGGATTATTGATGCCTATCCTTATCCTTATAATTACTTTCCTCCAGAGAAATTTATTGCCCTGGAAAAAAAATTGGTTGACTGGCGCTGGAAGCTAAGACATTTTGCCCAGCGTTTGAGTGCTGTGCATGGAGATTTTCACCCCTGGAATGTTTTAGTGCGAGACAATGGAGACTTTACAGTCCTGGATAGGAGTAGAGGAGAATGGGGTGAGCCAGCAGATGATGTGGCTACTATGAGTTGTAATTACTTGCTTTTTGGCCTCTATGATAAACCCAGGTTAAGCGGTAATTTTGAAAAACTTTACCTTAGTTTCTGGGACACCTATCTAGAAGAGACCAATGATAGGGAAATGTTAAAAGTAATAGCTCCCTTTTATGTCTTCAGGGGCCTGGTTATTGCTTCTCCTGAGTGGTATCCCAATCATCCTGAAGAAGTGAGAAAGGGCCTTTTTCGCTTTTTGGAAAATGTGCTTGAGGATGAGGTTTTTGACTATAAAAATATAAACAAATACATGGATTAGAGCGGTGAAGACAGGATTTATCTTTTGGTTTGTAGGCCTGCCTGGCTGTGGAAAGTCTTCTTTAGCCAGATTTTTGGCTGAGAAACTGGCTACAAAGGGTTTGGACATAGTACTTCTGGAAATGGATGAAAGGCGAAAAAAGTACTTTCCCCAGCCTTCTTATACCAAGGAAGAAAGGGAGCTGGCCTATCAAATGTTTGCTGAAGAAGGGCTTGCTCTGGCCAAAGAAGGAAAGGGGGTTATTTTAGACGGTACAGCCTATAAACAGAAATATCGCTCTTTTTTAAGGGCAAGGTTTTCTCCTTTTGCTGAGATATATGTAAAGTGCACTTTAAACACTGCCATGGAGCGGGAAAGCAAGAGGCCTCAAGGTAAAGTTATGGCCAATCTCTATGCCAAGGCCTTGGAGAGAAAAAAAACAGGCAAGCAATTTCCAGGTTTGGGAGAAGTTATTGGGGTGGATGTCCCCTTTGAAGAAGACAGCAAAGCCGAGTTTACTTTGGAAAATGACTTCTTATCTTTAGAAGAAGCAAGAGAAAAAATATATGCCTTTGCCATAAATTGGTTAAAAGAAAAGGGAGTTTGTGAGTAAAAAATGAAGTTTTGGATAATTACCTTTGGCTGTCAGATGAATGTTGCTGATTCTAGCTGGTTGACCCTGAGTTTGCAGAAAAAAGGCTTTGAACTGGCTAAAGAGGAAAAAGAGGCGGATTTTGTCCTGATTAATACCTGTAGCGTTAGAGAAAAGCCAGAACAAAAGGTCTATAGTGAAATCGGAAGGTTTAGGAAAAAATGGGAGCACAATCCCGGCTTTTTTATTGGTGTGGGAGGGTGCGTAGCCCAGCAAATAGGCGATGGTTTTTTTGAGCGTTTTCCCTTTGTTCGTTTGGTTTTTGGGACAGATGGGCTTTATTTAGTACCAGAGCAGGTGGAAAAATTGGTAAATGACTCGCAAAAAAGGGTAAGCCTTTTATCCTTTGAAGAATTTTACCCTGAGAGGGAAAAGGTCTATCCTGAAAGCTCTCCTCCTTCTGTCTTTGTCAATATTATGCAGGGTTGCGATAATTTTTGTGCCTACTGTATAGTCCCCTTTACCCGGGGAAGACAAAAGTCCAGGTCCAGAAAGGAAATCCTTGCGGAATGTCAGGAGTTGGTCCAGCGAGGCGCCAGGGAAATTACCCTTTTAGGACAAAATGTTAATAGTTATGGCCAGGATAAATATGGAGATGGCACCACTTTTTTTGAGCTGCTTACAGAAGTTGCGAATATAGAAGGATTAAAGCGCCTTAGGTTTACCACTTCCCATCCCAAGGACCTGTCTTTGGAGGTGATAAAGGCATTTCAAGACCTTGCCACTCTGTGTCCACATTTACATCTTCCCTTGCAGGCTGGTTCCAATAAGGTTTTAAAGGCTATGGGACGCAAATATACAAGAGAAGATTACTTGCGTCTGGTAGAGCTGTTGAGAAAATATTGTCCAGACATTGCCTTAACTACAGACCTGATTGTGGGTTTTCCTGGAGAAAGGGAAGAAGACTTTAAACAAACTCTGGAAATGGTAGAACAGATTGGCTTTGAAAGTTCTTTTTCCTTTAAATACTCAGATAGGCCAGGAACCAGGGCAGAAAAAATGCCAGATAAAATAGCAGAAGAAGTAAAACAGGAAAGGCTGATGCGTTTACAAAGCTTGCAAGAAACAATTACAGAAAGGCGATATAAAGAACAAGAAGGAAAAACAACAGAAGTGTTGATAGAAGACAGGAGTAAAAAGGACTTAGAAGGTGTAATTTCCTATAGAGGAAGAGACCCTTATAATCGAGTAGTCAATGTTTTAACTTCTTCTGACCAGGTAGGTCCTGGTTCTTTGGTAGAAGTTAAAATCATTGAAGCCAAAAAACACTCTTTACTAGGAGAGGTGGTGGGTTATGTTTGTTAAGATGAAAGTATTTGGTCTGGCTTTAGATGAAACCACCAAAATGCCTTTGATTATTTTAAAGGATGAAAGTGAAAAGTATGTGCTTCCCATCTGGATTGGAGCCCTGGAAGCCATGGCCATATCCATTCCCTTAAATGAGGTAAAAATGCCCAGGCCCCTTACCCATGACCTGTTTTTAAACACCCTGGAAACCATGGGCGGAAGTCTTGCAGAAATAAGAATTACAGAATTAAAGGATTCCACCTATTATGCCAATTTAGTGGTAAAAAAAGAGGGTAAGACCTTACTAATAGATAGTCGTCCTTCTGATGCTATTGCTTTGGCTTTAAGGGCTAAGGTGGACATTATGGTGGATGAAAAGATTTTGTTAGAAGTGGAAGATTTAATTGGTTCAAAGCAACAGGAAGTCTTAAAAGACGAAGAAAGTAAGAAGTGGTCAGAAATACTGGAAAAATATGACTTTGATTTGACCAAGTACAAAATGTGAGGGCCTTACAATGGAGCAAGAAAAACTTAAAGCCAAGATTTTACTAGAAGCTTTACCTTATATTCGTCAGTTTTATGGTCGTACCGTAGTGATTAAATATGGCGGACATGCCATGATAGATGAAAAGTTAAAACAAAGTTTTGCCTTAAATGTGATTTTATTAAAATATATTGGTTTAAATCCTGTTATTGTGCATGGAGGAGGCCCGCAAATTGGCAATATGTTAAAGCAATTAAACATCCCCACCCAGTTTAGAGAAGGCATGCGGGTAACAGATGCAGCGACCATGGATGTGGTGGAAATGGTTCTGGTGGGCAAGGTAAATAAGGAGATTGTTAATTTAATTAATTTAAATGGCGGAAAGGCTGTTGGTCTTTCTGGCAAGGATGGTTTTTTATTAAGGGCAGAAAAGTTTCAACTGGTAATAAGTAAAAAGGATGCTCCCCCGGAGATAATTGATGTGGGAAAGGTGGGGCGAGTAGTAGAGGTAAATACTGCTCTTATTTATTCTCTCCAGGAGAAGGGATTTATTCCCATAATTGCCCCTGTGGGAGTAGATGATCAAGGTGAAACCTATAATATCAATGCTGATTTTGTGGCCAGTGCTGTAGCTTCTAGTTTAAAAGCAGCCAAGTTGATTTTACTTACAGATGTTCCTGGTATAATGGATGATAGGGAAAAGGTTATTTCTTCCCTGACCAAAAAAGAGGCCATTTACTTTATGGACCAGGGTGTAATTAAGGGCGGCATGATTCCCAAGGTCAAGTGTTGTCTGGAGGCCCTGGAAGCTGGAGTAGAAAAGACCCATATCGTGGATGGCAGAATAGAAAATTCCATTATTTTGGAGATGTTCACCAAAGCAGGTATTGGAACTGAGATAGTGCCCAGTTAGGAATAATGGTAAATGAAGGTATGCCTGGAGTTTTCTGGTCCTGAAAAGAGGCTGGATCTTTTTTTAGGAGAAAACTTAGAACTTTCTCGTAGTAAAATAAAATCCCTGATAAAAGCCGGACACTGTCAGGTTAATACCAAGGTTATTGTTAAGCCCAGCTTGCTCTTAAAGCCTGGAGACAGGGTAGAATTAGAAGTTCCAGAAGAAGAGAATTCTCTGCAAGCCAAGCCTGGCCAGCTTCAAATTATAGACCAGCAAGAGGACTTTTTGGTTTTAAATAAACCCGCAGGAATCAGTGTTCACCCTGCTCCCTCAGAAAAAGGGGATACTCTGGTTCACTTTTTACTCCATCATTTTCCAGAACTAAAAAAAATCCAGGGAGAGCGCCCAGGCATAGTTCATCGTTTGGACAAGGATACCAGTGGCCTTTTGCTGGTGGCTTTAAGGGAAGAAACTAGAGTGAAACTGAGCTCTCTTTTTGCTCAGCGTTTGGTGGATAAGAAGTATGTGGCCCTGGTCAAAGGTTGTCCTTCTCCAGAAAAGGGAGAAATTGATTTGCCCCTGGGTAGAGACCCCAGGAGTAAAATAAAACAGGCAGTTTTAAGCAAGGGTGGAAGAGAAGCCAGAACCAGTTATGAAGTGCTCTGGACCAATGGCGATTATAGCGTGCTTAAGGTGAAGATTTTTACGGGCAGGACCCATCAAATCCGGGTGCATTTAAGCCATCTTGGCCACCCCATTTTAGGGGATGAACTTTATGGCGGGCAAATTGCGCCTAGCAGCAGGCTAGAACAAATTTTAAACAAGCTGGTAAAAAGACAGCTTTTACACGCCTTTTATTTACGCTTTCCCTGGCAAAATAGCTGGCAGGAATATGAGGCAGATTTGCCTCTGGACTTTAAACAGGCACTTTTATTTTTGCTTAAGGAGTCTTTAAAGGTAGTCTTGCTTGGCCTTCCTGGTAGTGGAAAAAGTTTGGTAGCCAGGGAGCTTAGTCCTTATGTTTTTGAGGCTGATAAGGAGGTAGAAAAACTTTACCAGCCTCAAGCAGATGGTTATTTTTTGCTTACCCGCATCCTGGGGCCAGATATTTTAACTGCTGACAAAAAAATAGATAAGGAAAAGCTTTTTAAATACTTACAAAATCCTTCTTTAAGGAGAGAGATTGAAAAAAGTATTCATCCTTTGGTTTTGGCCAGATGGAAAAATTTTCAAAAAACACAGGCAACAAAGCCCATTATTGTAGGAGATATTCCCCTTTACCTGGAAACAGGGCTTAAGGAAAAGGATGTATTGCTGGTGGGCATCAAAAGAAACCCAGAAGAGCGCTGGCAGGCTTTAAAAAAACGAGGCTGGTCAGAGGAAAAAATAGAAACCCTGGACAGTTTTCAATTGCCTGAAGAAAAAAAATTAAAAGAAGCTCATTTTATTTTAAATAATTCGGGAAATCTGGAAGAGTTAAGGACAAAGGTTAGAGCGCTGAAAGGAATTTTATTGGATTTAAAGAGAAAAAGATTAAGAAAAAAGTTTAGTACTTTAAGGAGTTTATTAAAAGAGGCCAGGTAGAAAACCAGGAAGATAATTTTATTTTGCCTATCCTGGCTAAAAGCATTAAGGGAGAAAAAAGCATTTAAGCCTAAAGGAGTGTTTTCTTATGCTGGTAATAGAAGACTTACATGTAAAAATTGGAGAAAAAGAGGTTTTAAAGGGTATAAACCTGGAGATTAAAGAAGGAGAAACCTTTATCCTCTTTGGCCCCAATGGAAGTGGTAAAACCACTTTGCTTATGACCCTTATGGGATTTTCAGGCTATAAAGTAACCAAAGGAGCTATTTATTTTAAAGGTAAAAACATAACAGATCTGCCCATGTATGAGCGGGCTAGAATGGGCATAGGCATGTCTTTTCAACGGCCTCCTACCATTCATGGTTTAAAAACAAGGGATTTGGTTAGACTTTGCGCTCGAGATAGACAGGTAGATGTGGAAAAGTTAGCCCAAAAGGTAAATTTTGTGGATTTTTTAGACCGGGATATTAATGCTGGCTTTTCTGGAGGAGAAATCAAGCGCTCAGAACTTTTACAGCTTATGGCCCAAAACCCTGATTTGTTACTTTTTGATGAGCCAGAATCAGGAGTGGATTTAGAAAATATGGGGCTTATTGGCAAAGTAGTAAAAGAACTTTTATCCGGCAATGGCCACGAGCCCAAGCCTGGCATGTCTATGAAAGAGTTAAAAGAACTAAGAAAGGTCTCTGGGTTAATTATTACTCATACTGGTTACATTCTGGATTATATAAATGCTGATAGAGGCCAGGTCATGTATCAGGGAAAGCTTTGTTGTGAAGGAAGGCCCAGGGATATTTTAGAGCATATTAGCAAGTATGGATATAAGGAGTGTATAAGATGTCTCAATTAGATAAAGAAAAGGTAAAATTAGAAGAATATGTGTTTAGTGGCGGAGAGAAAATAGAACTGCAGGACTTGAGAGAAATAGATGTTGAAGATCAAGAAGAATTGGAGCTTGCAGGAGTAGATGTAAAAGAAGAAGAACGAAGTGGGACTTATTTGCACTTAAATCACACCAAGGCTGTTTGCAGAAGCAAACAGGAAGGCGTGGAGATTTTGGATATTAAAGATGCTCTGGATAAGTACGATGGTTTGCCAGAATATTTCTGGAAAGCTGTAGACAAAGATAAAGATGAATACACTCGTAAAGCAGCAGAGGTTGTACATGGTGGATATTTTATTAGAACCAAGAAAGGAGCTAAGATAAAAGAGCCTGTACAGTCCTGTCTTTTTATTAAAGGAGAAAAGATAGGACAGAGTGTGCACAACATTATTGTGGTGGAAGAAGATTCTGAAGTTCACATTATAACAGGTTGTGCTACTTCGCATAAAGTACAATCAGCTTTGCATTTAGGAATTTCTGAGTTTTATGTTAAAAAAGGTGGAAAACTTACCTTTACTATGGTGCATAACTGGAGTGAAAAGGTAGAAGTAAGGCCCAGAACTGTAGGTATTGTGGAAGAAGGAGGAGTTTTTCAGAGTAATTATATTTTGTTAAAGCCAGTAAAGTCTGTGCAATCCTTTCCCACTATTTATTTAAATGGAAAAGGCTCTATTGCCAGGTTTAACTCCATTTTAGTGGCTCATCCAGGAAGCTATATTAACTCTGGAAACAAGATTGTTTTAAATGCCCCAGATACAAGGGGAGAAATAATCTCCAGGGCCATTACCACTGGAGGAGAGCTGATTGCCCCTGGTGTGATTGAAGCCAACAGTGTGCCAGCCAAGGGACACCTGGAATGTAAAGGCCTTATTTTAAGTGATGGAATCATTCATGCTATTCCAGAGCTTAAAGGTACCAAAGAAGGTGTAGAGCTTTCTCATGAAGCTGCTGTAGGCAAAATAGCGCAAGAAGAAATAGAATATTTGATGGCCAGAGGTCTGGATGAAGATGAAGCCACTTCCACCATTGTAAGGGGCTTTTTGAATGTGGATATTATGGGCTTGCCCAAGAAATTAAAGGAAAGCATTGATAAAATTATCTCTGAAACTGAAAAAGACATGTTTTAAAAATGCCAGGATATAAAGCACATTTTGGTTTTGGTATGCTCCTTACAGGCTTGGGAGTGGGTGTGGCTATCTGGCTTGAATGGTGGAAGCCAGATTTATCTCAGGCCTTTACAGCGTTTATTTTAGGAGTCCTTTTTGCTTTATTTCCTGATTTGGATACTGACTCTAAAGGGCAAAATATCTTTTATGGTCTTTTAGCTGCCCTGGATCTGGCTTTTTTAATTAAAGGTCTTTATAAGTGGGCAGCTATTTTGGGTTTTCTGGCTATGCTTCCTGCCCTGGGCAGGCACAGAGGCTGGACTCATACCTGGTGGGCCATGCTGCTGGCTCCTTTTATTCTTTTGGTCCTGCCTTTTCTCTTTTTTAATACCCCCCTATCTTTTTTACTACCTTATTATGTAGCTGCTGTTTTAGGCTATTTTTCCCATCTTTTACTGGATAGAAAACTGATTTAAAATAAAAATAAGTTTAGGGCCTATGTCTGAAAGTGATAGCACATAGGCCCTAATAATTTAATTTTCTTCTACTTTCCAGACTTCCCAAACTTTGCCTACTAGTTCTGGACTTGGCTTTAAGGTGTGTTTCCCTGGTTGCCAGCCAGCAGGACAAAGTTCAATTTCTTTTATCTCCCCAGGTCTAAGTTTAGATCCGCAGGGTAGCTTATTTTATAGCCGTAGTGAAAAGTCTTTTTTTCTTGAGGATTTAAGTTTATTTCCCACTTAAAAACATCCTTTTCTTCTTGAGGCTTTACTTCAAAAAGAGGGGTTATGCTTACTTTTTTCTCTTCACTGATGGGTTTACTATCTTCTATGGTTATTTTTACTTTTTTCTTTTTGTTGTTTTTTAAAGTTATTTCATACTGATAGAGATAGGTGTGTTCTTTGGAAAACACTCCTTTTTTCTCGTGTTCTTTTTTAAAGTGTACACTTGTTTTTATTTGGGGGTCATTTCCTAAAAATAGGGAAGTGCTATTGGTAGCCAGGCTAAAGTTTTTGCTTCCCACCAGGACATTATCCAGGAAAAGATTAATTTTTCCTGGAGGTAGCCTAAGGTTATTGGAAAATTTTAAATCTGCTTGTACATACACTTGAGAAGAGAAATAGGGCCTTAGAATATAAGAAAGCTTTACCCTGGGAGTAAACTTTTGAAGAGTTACAGTCTTTTCTTCACCTGCCTTAAGAGTTAGTTGGGGAAGTTCATAACTGTCAAAAAAGATTCCTTCTTTTTTTTGAGGTACTCCAGGTTTGGGGGATGCTTGGTCCAGGGACTTCAGGGGGGCACTTTTTCTAAAGTTCATTTCCATTGGCTGAAACACAGGAAAAGGGGATAAAATCCAGGGAGTTAGAGAGGGTGGTTCTAACTTTCTGGAAAAAAAGCCACTGATAAGACTGATCTTTGCTTCCTGCCAATCCTCACCTGTTTTTTGCCAGAGTTTTCCCTGCCAGATTAAAGAAGATATGTCTTTTGGGGTAAAGTTGTGCAGAGAATAGAAGTTGTTCCAGCCTGCATGAGGGGTAAAATAGGTATAGTATATTGTTCCTTGTCCTTGTCCTTCTAATTTTACTTCCCAGCTGTTATCTTGAGCTGCTAGTTCCTTTATTTTATCTTGAATAGAATTTATTTCTTCTTTTAATTTGTCTAACTTTTCTTGTAAAAGCAGTTTTTCTTTGTTTAAAATAAGGACATTTTCTTCCAGTTCTTGAGCCACTTTTTTTAATAGGTCCACTTTAAAGCTATTTTTCTCGCTTTGTTTTATCCAAAAATTAAGCTTAATCTCTTTTACTTGAATTTGAGTTTCCAGTTCCTTTTGTTTTTGTAGCAAACCAGCCAGTTTTTGTTCCCAGAAAGCAATAAGGGGCGGGGGCGTGGGGCTGGACTTGTAGCTAAAGTTGTAGATAGCAGTTTGAGAATTGGTTTTAAAAGTTAAAGTTTCTGGATTGGCTGTGCCTGGCAAAGTAAAGGTATAAGGAAAATCTTTAACCTGGATTACTCCTGTAATTTTAGCTCCCCTCGGATATAACTCCACCTGGCTTACTTTAGCCCAAAGAGGCTGTACTACCAAGAGTAAATAAAGACATAGGGAAGTGATGATAAACATTTATTTCTCCTTTTTACTTGGATTTTGTTTTTTTTTGAGTTAACAGAGCTTGTAAATAGTTTGTTTTAAGCCAAGCTTAAACTGAAGAGGAGGAAAAATGTCAAGTAATTCTTTTGATTTAAGTCTTTTTTTACCCTGGGCCAAGTTAATAGCTTTCTTGGTAGTATTATATCTTTCTTATTTTATTCCCAAAAAAGTCATTTTAAAGTGGCTACATCTGTTTTTTGCCAAGACCAAAAATAAGATAGATGATTTAATTGTAAAAAACAAGTTAGTAGAAAATATTGTGGCCATTGTTCCGGGAATGATTGTCTATTATTTTTTCAATTTAATTCCCAGGTTTGAGTTTTATGGGAAGAAGGTAAGTATAGTTTATGTAGAAATAATGTTAATCTTACTAATTTCTAAATTTTTGAATTTTTGCAATGATTTTTATAATACACTACCTATATCTAAAAATAGACCTATAAAGGGATATATTCAACTTCTAAAAATATTTATTTATATAGTTGGTGCAATATTTGTGGGAGCCTATATTTTGGACCGTTCTCCCTGGGGGCTGGTAAGTGGAATTGGTGCTTTAACTGCTGTTATTATGATAATTTTCAAAGATACTATACTCTCCTTTGTAGCAAGTGTTCAGATAAATACTTATAATTTGTTGAAGATTGGAGACTGGATAGAAATGCCTTCCTTTGGAGTGGATGGGGATGTTATAGATATATCTTTACACGTGGTAAAAATTCAAAATTTTGATAAAACTATAGTAACTGTACCCACTTATAAGTTTTTGGATAATTCCTTTAAAAACTGGCGAGGAATGTATGAAGCAGGAGCTAGAAGGATAAAAAGATACATTCCCATTGATCAGTCCAGTGTGCGTTTCTTATCTGCGCAAGAGGTGGAAAAGTTAAAAAAAATAAAATTGTTGGAAGAGTATTTAAGACAGAAAGAAGAAGCTTTGGCCAAAGCCAATAAAGATAGAAAGGATCAAATTGTTTTAAATGGAAGATATCTCACCAACCTGGGCACTTATCGGGCCTATGTTTATAACTATTTATTAAAACATCCCAGGGTAGTTAAAAATTTAACTCTTTTGGTAAGGCATCTTCAGCCTCAGGCAGACAAGGGCATTCCCCTGGAAATATATTGTTTTGTGGATGAAATTCGATGGGCTGAATACGAAGCCCTGCAGGCAGATATTTTTGATCATCTTTTGGCTGCTTTGCCCTTTTTTGGCCTTAAGGCTTACCAGCGTAATGCCCTGGTGGACAGGCGAGATGAAGTGGCTCAGGCTATTTTTGAGTGGCCCGATTCTGGTAAATAAGACCACTTAAAATTAGAATAAGTCCTATTAGGGTAGAAGGTAAAATTTCTTCTCCTACCAAAAAGTGAATAAAGACAAGGGATAAAAAGGGAGAAAGGTAAATGAGATTGCTTACCTGAGCAGTGGTTCTAGAGTATTTTAGAGCTGTTAACCAGAAAACAAAGGTTATACCCATCTCAAAGGTGCCCACATAAAGGGCACCTAAAAATCCTGGAAAAGCTGAGCTAAAAGGAGTAGAAGTAAAAACAAGGGTAAGAAATATATAAAGGGAGCCAAAGCAGAAGTTATAAAAAAGCCTCAGCACAGGATGAAGGGTATCCTGAGTATTCATTATCCAGTAAATAGACCAGAGAAGGGTGCTAAAAAGGGCTAAGAAAACTCCCCAGCCATTGGTGAACTTAAGGGATAGTAGATTGCCGTGCGTGGAGATAACCAGTACTCCTAAGTAGCTGATAATAATGGCCAGGAGTTGATGGAGAGAAATTTTTTGTTTTAAGAGGGGGATGGACAGTAGAGTCAGGGTAATTCCCCAGGTATAATTTAGAGGCTGAGCTTCTTGGGCAGGCAAAAGGTCATAGGCCTTAAAGAGTACTAAATAGTAAAAAAAAGGATTGATAAAACCAAGAAGGGCTGATTTTAACAACTCTTTTGCAGGGGGATAAGAGAGTTTTTTTTGAATCAGAAGCACTAAAAAGAGTATAATAGTAGAAGTTAAGCTGGCGTAAAAGAGTAATTGCAGAGGTGTTAGATAACGCAGGCTAAGTTTAAAAGCTGAAGCTACTGTGGACCAGATAAAGACAGTGAGTAAACCAAAAAAGTAGGCTTTTTTTTGATTGACCATAAAAACTCCTTTAAAGGCTATTCTATGAAAACTACTAAAACAAAGCAACCACAAAATTTATTACAGCTCATAGGTAATACTCCTTTGATAGAGTTAAAAAGATTTTCTCCCAATTCCCAAGTAAAAATTTATGCCAAAATGGAATGTTTTAATCCTGGTGGCTCCATAAAAGATAGAGTGGCCCTGGCCATGATTGAAGAGGCAGAGCAAAGAGGAGAGCTAAGCCAGGATAAGATTGTTATAGAAGCTACCAGTGGTAATACTGGTATTGGATTGGCCCTGGTGTGTGCACAAAAGGGGTATAAGCTTACTTTGCTTATGCCTGAATCTGCTTCTCAAGAAAGAAAAAAGATTTTAAAGGCTTATGGAGCCAAACTCATTTTAACTCCAGCCCACCTGGGCACAGATGGGGCCATTGAAGAAGCCTATCGTCTGGCTAGAGAAGAGCCAGAAAAGTATGTGCTGATGGATCAATTTAACAATCCTGCCAGCATTAAAGCCCATTATGAAACTACAGGCAGGGAAATCTGGGAGCAAACAGAAGGAAAAATTACCCACTTTGTAGCAGCCCTGGGTACTTCTGGTACAGCCATGGGCACTACCAAGCGTTTGAAAAAATTCAATTCCAAAGTATTTTGTGTGGGCATAGAGCCCCGTCCCGGGCATAAGATTCAGGGACTTAAGAATATGCAGGAATCCTATCCACCTGGTATTTATGACCCCACCCTTTTGGATGAGATTTTAAGGGTGGAAGATGAGGAAGCCTTTGAGCTCTGTCGTCGTTTGGCCAGAGAAGAAGGTTTGCTTGTGGGCATGAGTTCTGGAGCAGCTCTGGCTGGGGCCTTAAAAATAGCTAAAAGGATAGAGCAGGGTGTTTTGGTGGTTGTTTTCCCTGATGGAGGAGAGCGCTATCTAAGTACACCTTTGTTTTTGGAAGAGCCTGCCTTTAGCTTTAGTTTAAAGGGCCTTACCTCTCCTGTAAAAATTGAAAAGAAAAATTTAGATCTTTTTACCTTTGGGCCCAGTCTGGATCAGCTTGAAGAGCTTGGTTTTTGGCGGAGAATGGTGGGTTTGGATATCCTGGCTCGATACCTCAGGAGTTTAAATATAGAGGCCAATATCCTGGTGGGTATTGCTGATTTTGAAGACAGGACTTTAAACTTATGCCGAAGCCTTGGCCTTAAAAGAGAGAAATTAAAGGAAAGGGCTAAAGAAAAGCTGGAAAAAATAGCATCCAGATTTAAGCTACAAGAAGTACAATTTCTGTTTGCTTCTGAGGTGTTAGAGGAAGGAGTTAAGCTTTGCTCCCTTTCACTCTCCAAAGGCAAGGCTTATGAAAAATTGCGCTCTGTTTACTTTGATGTGCAAAGAGAGCCAGAATATGGGAAACTGGTGTTAAAAAACACCAAGTTAAGATTGGAACAAAGAGGTTTGGGAGTTTACTATCTCAAAGACAATCCCAAGGATTTTACCTTGCTCAAAAGGGCCAGCTTGCAAGATTTGAAAGAAGGAGAAGTTTTAAAGACCAGTTGGGGTAATGTCAGGCCTTCTTGGTATCTACAGCAGGCAAGCATTGTACTGGCTCGTTCTAAAAATCCCTTTTTGGTATTTTGTGGATGTGAGCATATCCTGCCACACATAGATAATTTACACAGTTTATGGCAAAATACAGCCAAGGGTGTACCTTTGGGATGGGTGCACATTTGTGGGGTCAAAAGTGAACTCTTAAGGTTAAGGGAAGAAGATTTTTTTGTTTTGCGGAGCCTGTTTTCAGCTACTTCCTGGTCCAAGGTCCTGGAAATAAAGGAAGAAAATTTAAAAATGTGGCAGAAAAACTGGCGCAAGTTTTCAGATACTTATTTGAAATTAAAGAAAATTACCACTCAAGGCGAAGAAAGTTCTTTAAAAATAGAAGGTTATTGTTCCAGGCTAAAAGAACAGGTTAACTTATATTTGAGCAATGGGTTTCAGCTTTTTCGTTTGTGGCCAGAAATATTTTCCTTTTTAAAATTGGTAAATAAAAGAATACAGACCAGGGATTTGAGTTCAAAAGATAAGGAAAATTTGTTAAATGTATTTTCTTTTTTAAGGGATATTCTGGGACTAAAAAGTGAAGAAAGCACTTTGCCCCAGGCTGTGCAAGAGCTTTTGGAGCAGAGAAAAAGAGCCAAAGAAGCTAAAAACTATTCTTTAGCTGATGAACTTAGAGAGAAATTAAAACAACTGGGTTATTTGGTAATAGATCTGGAAAAGAATCAGCAAATGGTAAAAAAACTTTAAGGCCAGGAGGGAGAAATGGAAGAGATTTTCTGGCTTGGTCTGGGAGATGTCCATAATAGCTTTTCCAAAGTCTTAAATTTGCCAGATTTAAATAAAGCCCAAGGGGTAATTATTTCCGGGGATTTAACCAATAGAGGCAATAAAGCAGAAGTTCTTGAGTTTTTGCAGCAATTAAAAAAGCAGGTGCCTGTGGTTTTCGCTCAGATAGGCAATATGGATAGCAAAGAAGTAGAAGAGGCCCTGGAAGAGGCAGGGGTTAACCTGCACAGGAAAGTGGTCTATGTGGAGCCTGGTTTATATGTGGCTGGAATGGGATATTCTACGCCCACCCCTTTTGGCACTCCTTCAGAAGTAAGTGAACAGACCCTGGCTACCTGGTTAGGTGAGTTAAAAAGTAAAGTTCAGGATAAAAGTCCCTTGCTTTTTGTTTCCCATACTCCTCCTTATGGGACCAGGTGTGATACCTTATTTTCTGGAGCGCATGTGGGAAGTAAGGCGGTTTTAGATTTTATTCAAGAAGTAGCACCAGATATTTGTCTTACCGGGCATATTCACGAGGCCAGAAGTGTGGATGAAGTGGGTGGTACTCTGGTGATTAATCCCGGGACTCTGGCTACAGGTGGTTATGTGAAGATTATTTTTCAAGATGGTCGGTTGGAAGTGGAAACTTCTTTTTAGTTGGAGGGTAGTATAAAAAAGATGATTTTTTATTCCTGGAATGTAAATGGCTTTAGGGCCATACTTAAAAAAGGTTTTTGGGATTGGTTTTTTTCTACCCAGGCAGATGTTATATGTTTACAAGAGACCAAGGTACATCCGGAGCAGCTTGCTCCCCGGGATAAAAATCCTCCAGGTTATACTTCTATCTGGAATTATTCCAAAAAGAAAAAGGGGTATTCAGGGGTGGCTTGTTTTTGTCGACAAGAGCCAGAGGATTTTTACCTGGGGTTTCCCAGTGGTTTATATGCAGATGAAGGCAGAATGATTACTTTGGTCTATCCAGAGTTTTATCTTTTAAATGTTTATTTTCCCAATGGGCAGATGAATGAAGAAAGGCTTAAGTTTAAACTGGGGTATTATGAGCATTTTTTGGAATATTGTCAGGAGCTTAAAAAAGAGAAGGAGTTGATTATTTGTGGAGATTTTAATACTGCTCACAGGGAGATTGATTTGAAAAACCCTAAACAAAATGAAACCCGTTCTGGTTTTTTGCCAGAAGAGAGGAAGTGGCTGGATAAATTTATAGCTGCTGGTTTTGTGGATACCTTTAGAATGTTTGTGCAAGAAGGTGGGCACTATACCTGGTGGGACTATCGCTTTAAGGCCAGAGAAAGAAATGCGGGATGGCGAATTGACTATTTTTTTGTCTCTGCTGGTCTTAAAGACAGGGTCAAAAGGGCCTGGATTGAAGCTCAGGTCTATGGCTCTGATCACTGTCCCATTGGTTTGGAAGTAGAAATTTAAGTAGGAGGCATTATGAACAGTGCAAGCAAGGTTATGGTGGGCAGAGTTGGTAAAGGTTCTGCTTACCTGGATTTGAGTCAGGCTTTAAGCGGAATTTTGCTAAGTCTGTTTATGCTGGGACATACCCTTTTTGTCTTTGGGATTGTTTTTGGAGCAAAATTTTTTGACCAGGTAGCGGGTTTTTTGGAAAGCACCAATTTAGCTCAAATAGGCGGGCCTATTGTGGGTTTGATTTTTCTGGTGCATTTTATTTTAGCTGCGCGAAAAATTCCCTTTACCACCAAAGAGCAAAAAATAGTCTGGAGACAGGCTTTAATGTTAAAGCACAGTGATACCTGGCTCTGGTTGGTTCAGGTCATTACAGGAATGTTGTTATTGCTTTTAGGGAGTATTCATGTCTGGGTGATTTTAAATGATTTGCCCATAACTGCCTTAAAATCTAAAGAGCTGGTTCAGAGTGGGCTGTGGTTGTATTTTAATCTACTGTTTTTATTCTCAGTGGCTTTGCACCTGGGAATAGGCCTGTATCGGGTAGGAGCCAAGTGGGGTTTTGTTACCAGAAGTAATCGTTTTCAGGTAAAAAAGGTGATTTGGGGGCTTATTGGTGGTTTAATTTTATTGGACCTTATTAGTTTATTTCGTTTTTACTTCTTATAAAAAGGGGAAGTTATGGTGGAGACAATTTATACAGATTTGTTGTGTATAGGAGCAGGGCTGGCAGGAGAAAGAGTAGCTGTAGAGGCAGCAGAAGCTGGTTTTAAGGCTATCTGTCTTAGTCTGGTGCCGGCCAGAAGGTCTCATTCCTCTGCAGCTCAAGGGGGAATGCAGGCTGCTTTAGGTAATTGTATTAAAGGTGAAGGGGACAACCCGGATATTCACTTTGAAGATACTGTCAAAGGCTCTGACTGGGGCTGCGATCAGGAAGTGGCCAAACTTTTTGCTGAAACAGCGCCCATTGCCATTCGACAACTGGCCTATTGGGGAGTTCCCTGGAATAGAGTGGTGGCAGGAAAATCCTTTTATTACAAAGGCGGACAAAAGTTAGAAAAAGAAGAGAAAAAAGAAAAAGAAGGCTTGATTACAGCCAGGGATTTTGGCGGGACAGCCAAGTGGAGGGCCTGTTATTGTTCAGATGGTACCGGGCATGCCATGCTTTATACCATGGACAGTGTGGCAGTGAGCAAGGGAGTAGAAGTACACGATAGGGCAGAGGCCATTTCCCTTATTCACGACGGTGAAAATTGCCTGGGTGCAGTGGTTCGCTGTTTGCGTACAGGTAAGCTTAGAGTGTATCTGGCTAAAGCGACCTTAATTGCCACAGGTGGTTTTGGTAGAATCTATAGGGCTTCAACCAATGCAGTTATTAACGAAGGTGGAGGCCAGATAATTGCCTTAAATACAGGTTTAGTGCCTTTAGGCAATATGGAAGCAGTCCAGTTTCACCCCACTGGCATTGTTCCTGGAGATATTTTAGTGACAGAAGGTTGTAGAGGTGATGGGGGAACTTTGCTGGATGTAAATGAAGAAAGGTTTATGCATATTTACGAGCCAGCAAAGGCAGAATTGGCTTCTAGAGATGTGGTCTCTAGACGCATGGTAGAGCACATGCGTAAAGGTTTGGGCGTAAAAAGTCCCTATGGGGAGCATTTGTGGCTGGATATTAGACACTTAGGAGAAGCCCATATTAAGACCAAATTAAGAGAAGTTTATGATATTTGTATGAATTTTTTGGGAATAAATCCTGTGCATGAGCTTATTCCTGTGCGTCCTACCCAGCACTATAGCATGGGAGGTATTCGCACCAATAAGTATGGAGAAGCTTATGGTTTAAAGGGTTTATTTTCCGCAGGAGAGGCTGCTTGCTGGGATATGCATGGCTTTAATCGTTTGGGGGGAAATTCTCTGGCTGAAACAGTGGTAGCTGGAATGATTGTGGGCAAGAGGATAGTGGAATTTTTACAGGAAAGGGAGGTCAATTTTAAGACTTCTGTTGTGGAAAAGGAAGTAAAAAAACAGGAAGAACGCATTGCCAGGCTCATTTCTGGTGGCAAGGAAAATGTGTATAAAGTGCGAGAAGCCATGCAAGATGTCCTTATGGACTATGTGGGTATTTTTAGAAATGGTAAAGACCTGCAAACAGCTGTGGATAAGCTGCAGGAAATTTTGGAAAGGGCTAAGAATGTGGGCTTAAAGTCCAGTGGCAAAGGAGCCAATCCAGAGCTTACCCTGGCCTTGAAAATTGAAGGTATGGTTAAATTGGCTCTGTGTGTTGCTTACGGGGCCCTGGAAAGAAAGGAAAGTAGAGGTAGTCATGCCAGAGAAGACTATCCCTACCGCAATGACCGAGATTGGTGGGTAAGGACACTTGCCTATTTTGAAGAGGGCAAGAGTTTGCCTACCTTAAAATACGAGCCTGCAACTAAAGAGGTCATTTTACCTCCAGGAGAGCGTGGCTATGGTGGGGCCAAAATTGTTCCCTTTGATTATCCCAAAGACAAACCTCTTCCCTTTGAAGAGGAAAAATAACAGAAAAGAGGTCTAAAAATGCCTAGAATGCTGCAATTTAATATTTTTCGTTATAATCCCCAGGATGAGGATTCTAAACCACACATGCAGACTTTTTACCTAGAAGAAACTCCTAATTTGAACTTATTTATTGCTTTAAATAAAATAAGAGAAGAGCAAGATCCTTCTTTGCAATTTGATTTTTGTTGCCGGGCTGCTATTTGTGGGGCCTGTGCTATGGTTATAAATGGTAAGCCCTCTTTAGCCTGTAAGACCAAAACCAAAGACCTTCCAGACCAGATAAATCTTTTGCCTTTACCTGGATTTAAACTGGTGGGAGACCTTTCTGTAGATACAGGTAGCTGGTTTAGAAGTATGAATGAACGGGTAAAGGCCTGGGTGCATCAGGATAAAGAATTTGACCCTACAGCAGAAGAAGAGAGAATGGACAACAGTTTGGCCGAAAAGATTTATGAATTAGATAGATGTATAGAGTGTGGTTGTTGTATTGCTGCCTGTGCCACAGCCCAAATGCGTTCGGACTTTTTAGGTGCTGTAGCCCTAAATAGAGTGGCTCGTTTTATCTTGGACCCCAGGGATAAGCGTACAGAAAAGGAATATTTTGAAATTATTGGAACAGATCAGGGGATTTTTGGTTGTATGGGGCTTTTGGCCTGCGAAGATGTGTGTCCCAAAAATATTCCTTTGCAAGACCAGTTGGGCTATTTACGACGCAAAATGGGGCTGGGAGCAGTAAAAAATTATCTTTTCTGGCGCAAAGAAAAATAGGAGAAAGGAATGCGAGTAATAAGGGCTTCAGAAATTAGTGAAGCTGTAGCTAAGTTGGTAGTAGAAGCCAATTTGTTTTTGCCTGAGGATGTAAAAGAGGCTTTACATACTGCTCTGGAAAGGGAAGAAAGCGAGTCTGGGAAAGAAATTTTAAGCCAGCTCATTGCCAATTATAAACTGGCAGAAGAAAGTGGTCTTCCTCTCTGTCAGGATACTGGTTTGGCCATATTTTTTGTAGAATTGGGAGAAGAGGTAAAGGTAGAGGGCAGTTTAAAAGAAGCTATTCAGGCTGGAGTTAGACAAGGGTATGAAAAAGGTTATTTGCGCAAATCCGTGTGTGATCCCTTTTCCAGGCAGAATACCAAAGATAATACGCCAGCTATAATTCACCTGGACCTGGTTCCTGGAGATAAGTTGAAGATAAGTTTTATGGCCAAAGGGGGCGGGAGTGAAAATATGTCCAGGTGCACCATGCTGGCTCCTGCTCAAGGATTTGCAGGGATAAAAAACTTTGTTCTGAAAAGAGTAAAAGAAGCTGGGCCCAATCCCTGTCCGCCCATTATTGTGGGCATTGGCATTGGGGGAAGTTTTGATCTGGCCCCAATTTT
This sequence comes from Desulfonauticus sp., assembly GCF_055126295.1. Classification (NCBI taxonomy): domain Bacteria; kingdom Pseudomonadati; phylum Thermodesulfobacteriota; class Desulfovibrionia; order Desulfovibrionales; family Desulfonauticaceae; genus Desulfonauticus; species Desulfonauticus sp. Next base: position 110,151 of record NZ_JBSRHE010000006.1, read on the forward strand.
GGCCAAAAAGGCTTTGCTTAGACCTCTAGATAAGTTTCATCCTGACCCTGAGATAGCTGCCAAGGAAAAGGAACTTTTAGCTGAAATTAATAATCTGGGCATAGGTCCCATGGGACTGGGAGGGAAAACAACCTGTCTGGGAGTAAAAATAGAAGTCCATCCCTGTCATATTGCTTCTTTGCCTCTGGCAGTAAATATTCAGTGTCATTCGGCTAGGCATAAGGAGGTTATCCTTTAAATGAGTGAATATAGATTACAGACACCTTTGACTGAAGAGGATATTTTGCAACTAAAAGTAGGGGATAAGGTCTTACTTTCAGGTATAATCTATACAGCCAGAGATGCTGCCCACAAACGCTTGCTGGAAGCTTTGGCTAAGGGAGAGGAGTTACCCTTTCCAGTAGAGGGTGCGGTTATTTATTATGTAGGGCCTTCACCTGCTCCTCCTGGAAAAGTGATTGGCTCTGCAGGGCCTACCACTAGTTATAGAATGGACAGTTATGCCCCTACCTTGCACAAGCTGGGAGTAAAAGCAACCATAGGTAAAGGTAAAAGAAGCCCAGAAGTAAAAGAAGCTTTGCAAAAATATAAAGCAGTTTATTTTGGGGCCACAGGTGGAGCTGGAGCCCTTCTTTCCAAGTGTATTAAGCGTGCTAAAATAATTGCCTATGAAGATCTGGGTCCAGAAGCCATCAGAGCCTTACAGGTAGAGGACTTTCCCCTTTTGGTGGTCAATGATGCCTATGGGGGAGAACTTTATGTGACCTTTGATTAGAAAAATAGTAAAAGTATGTTTTTAAATAATAGTTAATATTTTAAAATAGAAAAAACAATAATAACAATAAAAAAACAGGAGGAAAAGAAGATAAAGAAAAACATTTTTAGTTTTTTTAATTTAACTTGTCAGAATTGAACTAGATTAAAATTGATTATTAACTTTATTTTTTTCTGAGATAATAAGGGTTAATAGTTTTAAATATTATCCTGTAGTAATTGCCAGAACTGAGAAGTATTATCTTTTCTTTAAATTTATTTCTTTGGACAGGGACTCTTAATTATTATTGTCAATCCGTATCAGTAGTATTTTCACTTTTAATTCACACCCAAAGCGTTTAATGTTTCTTTGCTATTAGCATTAAGTAGATATATTAGTGTTGCATATATCTAAGACTTCTTGCATTTTATTTCCAATAAAAATTATGTTTTTTAATTTTTTATTGCTGGTTATTTTTGTATGTTTATTGTCTTTTTTTATTTCTGGTAATATTTAAGGTGCTTAAGGTTCAGGTGTTCGTACATTCAAAAGCATTAAATGTGTGCTAACAGTATATAACTAAATAGCCTTTAGATTTTCCTGCAAATTGTAGTCAGGGATATTTACAGGCTTAAAAAGATGTGATAAAGTTAAAATGCTTAAAAAAATATTTAATATCTATTTGATATTATTGGTAAATTAAAAATAAAAACAAGAAAAATTTTAACTCATTTTGGGGTTTAAAAATTTTCTGTTTTTTTGGTGTTTATCAATATAAATTTAATTTTAAAAGAATATAGCTTATTTTAAAAGAATTGAATGTGCTTTTAGAGTGAACTACAAAAGTATTTGTATTTGAGTATGATATGTAAAGTTATTTTGAATATATATTTTTATATGTGTACTATATCTTTTTTAGGAGGTAAAAGATGGGTAGGCTAATTAAGATTGGTCTTTTATTTTTACTACTTTACTTTTCTTAACCTCCTCCACTCTTTGGGCAGAAACAGATGCGAAAGGTTGGAAAGATCATCCCTTTGTAAGCAGAATGCCGCAACATTACATCTATAGCTGTGAGACTGTTGATTGGGGTGTTGCTGATTTTGTCAATGAACAAAGGGGGAAGAGGTTAAGATTGAGGGGAAGGTGTTCAGGATTGAATTGGCCTCCTATAACTTTTCAAGGCCTGATTCAATGAACCATCTCTATAAATGGGATGGAGGACCACCATGAAAAAGCAGATTTATTTTAGCCTAATTTCATTATTTTTTCTTGTTTTATTTAATCTTCGGATGGCTGAATCTTCAAGCCCTGAGGAATGGAGCCAGGCTTATGAGAGGCTCCATTCCCGGATTGAGAAAAATTACAATCAACCCAAAGGAGATCCTCCTGAATTGGAGCCTTATTTACAGTGGATGGAGGCCAAGGCCAGAGACAGGGATGAAGTTGAAGGCATTTTAGAAGAGATAAAATAGCTTGTACAGCAGTATCCGGAAAATCAGGACTATAAGATGTGGGGAGCACGCTTTTCTTCTCTTTTGCGTTTGGCTCAAGGTTCAGGAGAGACTACAGTTAACGGAGCTGTGTTGAAATTTATGCGTATAAGAGACCCCAGGTCCCCCAAGGCTGCAAATTGGGAAACAGTAATAGAGCGGTTGAAAAATTACGGACGAAAAATCTACCTCAAGGCCAGGGAAACC
>NZ_JBSRHE010000007.1:0-104635 GCF_055126295.1 Desulfonauticus sp.
AGGTTTCAATTCCTCATAGGTAATGTAATAACCCCTGGGGATGTCGAGGCCAGAATATAGCTCAGTCGGGTTTCAATTCCTCATAGGTAATGTAATAACGCAACTTAGACAAATTAAATACTCAATTAACGAGCATGTTTCAATTCCTCATAGGTAATGTAATAACAAGTATTAAAAAAATAACGGAAATAATAGATAGTGTGTTTCAATTCCTCATAGGTAATGTAATAACTGATTAAAAAGGTAAAGAAGTTAATGGAGGAATTGATGTTTCAATTCCTCATAGGTAATGTAATAACTGGAATGGCTAAGCGGGTTGATATTCCAATTAACACGTTTCAATTCCTCATAGGTAATGTAATAACTTTAGATTTTACAGATATAATTTTGAGTCAAAACAGGTTTCAATTCCTCATAGGTAATGTAATAACATTGTCAATTTGTTTATTTGTTCCAAGTAAGAGTCTGTTTCAATTCCTCATAGGTAATGTAATAACGCTGGTATATCCTGCAACCTCAAACAGTTTAATGCAGTTTCAATTCCTCATAGGTAATGTAATAACCTGGCATAAATCTTATAATGCAGGCTGCCAACCAAGTTTCAATTCCTCATAGGTAATGTAATAACCGATATTGTTCAGGACTTTTCCAGGAATGCAAGCGCGTTTCAATTCCTCATAGGTAATGTAATAACCTGGAAACCATAGCGGTTTTGGCCTGTTTAAGTGCAGTTTCAATTCCTCATAGGTAATGTAATAACTAGAAGTGTTTGTGACTTTAGGTCCGCAGATAGACCGTTTCAATTCCTCATAGGTAATGTAATAACCACAAACAAAAAGTACTACAAGGACGAAAAGCTGGTGTTTCAATTCCTCATAGGTAATGTAATAACAAAATACAAATTATGGAGAAAATTACAAACTTTACAGTTTCAATTCCTCATAGGTAATGTAATAACTAGTCCTTTGGAGAAGAAAAAACATATTCTAATTTTGTTTCAATTCCTCATAGGTAATGTAATAACCAGAGGTGGTTTTGGTAGCACAGGATATTAAACAAAGTTTCAATTCCTCATAGGTAATGTAATAACTATTCTTAAAAGCATAAATCCACAATATAGACCGATGTTTCAATTCCTCATAGGTAATGTAATAACAAGAAATGTTGCTTCCTCCAGCCCCTAAAGGAAGTGGTTTCAATTCCTCATAGGTAATGTAATAACTTTAAAGGCAGATGGTTTATATGCTACGGGTTATAAGTTTCAATTCCTCATAGGTAATGTAATAACGATTAAAAAGGTAAAGAAGTTAATGGAGGAATTGATGTTTCAATTCCTCATAGGTAATGTAATAACTTCTACAGTTAAAATGTGTAAATCTGGCCTTTCTTTGTTTCAATTCCTCATAGGTAATGTAATAACAGTGGCTAATCTTCTAGTTGAGTATTGTCAAAATGGGTTTCAATTCCTCATAGGTAATGTAATAACCTTTACCCAATCAGCATCTCCAAGCAACGGAATCTTTGTTTCAATTCCTCATAGGTAATGTAATAACCCTAAGAGGAACGCCTGTTATTTGGGACTGTAACAAGTTTCAATTCCTCATAGGTAATGTAATAACCCACTATTTCAAGCATTATAATCATCAATATCAGATATGTTTCAATTCCTCATAGGTAATGTAATAACGCTTTTCCTGCTGTCTCTTGTGCTCAATATGTAGTTGTTTCAATTCCTCATAGGTAATGTAATAACTCGCAAAGCACGAAGCCAGAAAACCAATACAATACAGGTTTCAATTCCTCATAGGTAATGTAATAACCAGCCAGCAGCAGGAGCTTCCTGGCCTTTTAAGGTCGTTTCAATTCCTCATAGGTAATGTAATAACCGCTAAAAAGTGCGATACCTGTGCCCTCTTTAACCTGTTTCAATTCCTCATAGGTAATGTAATAACCCCGGTCTAAAGGGGATAATATGCCTTATTCGACTCTGTTTCAATTCCTCATAGGTAATGTAATAACCTGTAAATGCGGTTTCCCAGTATTATAGAGAAAACGTGTTTCAATTCCTCATAGGTAATGTAATAACTTCCTCTTGTGTTGTATTTAGTTCAACTACTTATCTGTTTCAATTCCTCATAGGTAATGTAATAACGCTCCCTTAGAAAATAAAACTGGGACAACAAAAACTGTTTCAATTCCTCATAGGTAATGTAATAACAATTCTCTTATACCTTTTCCTAAAGAATATTTGGGTGTTTCAATTCCTCATAGGTAATGTAATAACCTTTCACCTTTGATTCCATATAAACATGGATAATATGTTTCAATTCCTCATAGGTAATGTAATAACTAAACATCTTTTGCTTTATCTGTTTTCCCCGAAACCAGTTTCAATTCCTCATAGGTAATGTAATAACTTTAATATTATTTGAAGATATTTTAAAATAACTGTGTTTCAATTCCTCATAGGTAATGTAATAACTCTATCCAAAGACAATCTTCTATCAAGGCGGCCATGTTTCAATTCCTCATAGGTAATGTAATAACGGTATGGGACGAGGGACATCCTCAAGGCTTTGACCTGTTTCAATTCCTCATAGGTAATGTAATAACCCTGTTCCAATTTTACACTTGGAAAAGATGCTGTCGGGTTTCAATTCCTCATAGGTAATGTAATAACTCACAATATAAAAGAAGAAGGATATTTCTGGAAGTTGTTTCAATTCCTCATAGGTAATGTAATAACCAAATGACACCTGAGAAAATCCTAGAAGACTTAGAAGTTTCAATTCCTCATAGGTAATGTAATAACTGCAAAAATATTCTGGTTAGTCTCTTGCAATAATAACGTTTCAATTCCTCATAGGTAATGTAATAACTTGGGATTTGTGGGAAAGTGGGGTTGATATTATCACTAGTTTCAATTCCTCATAGGTAATGTAATAACTAAATTAGATTTAAATAAATATGCCAGGGATTTTTTGTTTCAATTCCTCATAGGTAATGTAATAACTTTCTATCCAAAGACAATCATCTATCAAGGCGGCTATGTTTCAATTCCTCATAGGTAATGTAATAACGTTAAGTTAGCAGCAAAGATTAACAATACTAGAAGAAGTTTCAATTCCTCATAGGTAATGTAATAACTGGTTAAATGCCATATTGATGGAGATATTTATATCAAGTTTCAATTCCTCATAGGTAATGTAATAACAAAACTACTTGTATTAAAGAAAAGGCGATATTATAAGTTTCAATTCCTCATAGGTAATGTAATAACTAGGAATAAGTAGTTTTGGACTAGTGTTAGCTGATATGTTTCAATTCCTCATAGGTAATGTAATAACGGGTGTCATAATAAAGAATTGTGGGATTTTAAATATGGGTTTCAATTCCTCATAGGTAATGTAATAACAAGGGGGTTTAAGGTCAACGCTGCTAAAAAGTTAAAGTTTCAATTCCTCATAGGTAATGTAATAACTAGATTCATAATTAGTTTTTATAGCCTCAATATCTTTGTTTCAATTCCTCATAGGTAATGTAATAACTGCTACTTCTAAATTACTTGTAAGTGTGATTATAGATGTTTCAATTCCTCATAGGTAATGTAATAACGAATTAGGGGAAGCTCTGGAAAAAGCAAGGGAGAGAAGTTTCAATTCCTCATAGGTAATGTAATAACAAAAGAAGAGATCTTGGCTTTGCCGCAATATAACTTGTTTCAATTCCTCATAGGTAATGTAATAACGGGATTTTTTTTATAGGCTTGGTGTTGTTAAAAAACAAGTTTCAATTCCTCATAGGTAATGTAATAACACAAACCAATTATACCCAGTAACATCACTTTCTTCTTGTTTCAATTCCTCATAGGTAATGTAATAACTTAATAATAGGTTTTTCTAATAATACATTAAATTGAGTTTCAATTCCTCATAGGTAATGTAATAACAAAGTTATTATATAATTCTCCATTAAAGCTAGCTATGTTTCAATTCCTCATAGGTAATGTAATAACCAACGAAATATTTAAAAAAAATTTTTTTATTTTTCAAGAAAATCTTTTTTTTGCCTCCTTTAAGAACTAAATATTACATTTTTTCTGTCATACCAAGCACTTTTTCTCACCATCTCAACCCGACAGAATTTCACAAAAACTGCGTATCTTCCTTTTTATCATTCCCTAGCACTTCCCGATGACTATAAAGTAAACTTCTAAAAGAATAAATTATCACTGAGTCACCCTCTTCTTCTACCAAGACCTCTTTAATCTCACTTTTCAACTTTTCCAACCTAGCCCTCGTAATCTCTCCTTCAAAAACAGAATTTTGGACCCATTCCAGGTACCTTCTGCATAATTTTAGCATCCTTCCACATCTTTTTTGGTTAACATCATAATATAAAATGACAAACATTTTACCATTCCATCACAAAAGGTTTATAATCTTCATCACCAATAAGATATTTTTCCAATTTATACAGCTCAAGCCTTATAAGTCTTCTATAGCTAACTTTTTTATTTATTTTTCTATAAGTTATAGTTCTGGACAAAAATTCTTCCATTTTTTCTAAAATTTTCTTCTTTCCTTTATCTGACAATATCAATCTCCCAACACTTTTATCAAAATCCTTTTTGGATATCACTCCATGTTTTATAAGAGAAATCAAAAGCCTATCCCCAATAACTACTTTAAATATTTCAGCAATATCTAAGTTAAGAGTGAATCTTCTAAAATTAGTCGCATGTAAAAAACCAATTCTGGGATCAAGATGGGTTTGATATATCTCACTTAAGACATAAGTATACATTAAACTATTTATAAAGCTAATAAGAGCATTTAAATGATCTTTTGGTGGTCTACGAGTTCTTTTTTCAAAATAAAAATCTTTATTATTAAGTATTTTATTAAAACTATTATAATAAACACCTTTTGCTTTACCTTCAAAACTCATAAGTTCATCAATATTTACGCACTTTTCTATATTTAATAAAACATCTTCCAACATTTCGATTTCGCTGTCCAGATCGTATTCTCTCCTTCTATAATACTTAAGTATTTTTAAGCTATTTTTAATTGCACCTTCTACAAACCTTTTTGCCAAATACAAACGCATATCAAAATTATCATACGCTCTAGCTTGGTTTAAAATCATAAAGCCAGAATTATAATGCTCCCTAGGATAAAAACTTCCAGAATAGTATCCATAATAGTTAAAATAATGAAGAATTATTTCTTTTTGAGTCAAAAAATTTAAAAGTTTTGTATTAAAAGAAACTTCTCCAAATACAAAAATCTCCTTTGTATTTTCTACTGGTATAAACCTCTTTTTTCCTTCTTCTGTCTCAAAAAATATAGTATTGTCCTTTCTTTTAAGATGCCCACTTGTAAATATATAAAGAGTTTCTAGCATGCTATTAACTCCAACAAAATTCAAAATAGGAACAATTCCTGCATTTAGAAGAAAATTTTATTGCAGGTAATTTTTCTCTATTTAATAACTCATTTATTTCTTTTAGTATTCTCTTTAAATTGAATTCATTTTCTTCATTTATCTCTACGGGAAAAACCTTCTTTGATTTTGGGATATGTATCTCCCCTTTTACAATATATCCCTTATTTTTTAAACGAAAAAGATAATATAATAGCTGTATTTTAGCAGCCTCTAAAAATTTTTCACTTTTCTTAACTTCTACCAGTGTAAGAACTCCATCATCATTTCTCACAAAATCAATTTTCCCACCATCAATCAAAATTTCCTTTTTATCTCTCTTAAAACTTTCTTCTGAAATTAATCTACCTATAGCCAGGAAATCATTATATTGATCTCCTGAAATCTGACGCGACATTAACCAGGCTTGCTTTTTACAAAAAATATAGGCTTCTATAATAGAAGAAGTGATTTGTAGTTCATTTTTCATATAATCTCAAATTCTCTTCCGATTTTTTGTTCTTTAAATTTTTCTAAATCCAGTCCCTTTTCAATATCATAATATTTCCTCCAATCATTGCAATAATAAAACCCATATTGAATTTCGGATTTTAATAAAGCTCCCATTTTAATTTTTCCATTAATCCAAGAATTAAAAATGTTGATTACATAAGGAATCAATTTTCTTTGCTTGTTTTTTATTTCTATTGTTCTTTTAATTGGGTCATTCTCGCTGGATTCAAATAGGCTTACATATTCTTCCCATAATTTTTTTCCATTATCATCATAAGGAATAAAAAGAGAAATATTATCTCCTTCTATCAACCTTATTTTTCCATCAATATTCTTAAAATAAAGAGTCTTCATATCTTTGATATTCTCTGCAGAATTTTCTACAAATATATTTTTATTTTGTTTTTTTATTTCTCCTACGATGTTTGCAAAATATTCTTCTACAGAGTTTTCTGATATTTCAATATCTTCTATATTTTTACAATATTCTCTTATCTCTTTTGTAATTTTTCCTTTCTTCACTCCGCGATAAACCATTGTTGAAGTATTTAGATTATTTTCTCTCTCATCATTAAACACATACAAGTCACATATATTTTTTTTATTATTTCTGTTTATTCTTCCAGCTACCTGCATGATAGAATCAAGAGGAGCATACTCTCTAAATCCCAGGTCAAAGTCAATATCCACACCGGCTTCTACAGACTGTGTGGATACAAGAATCATCCTTGTATCGTCTTTTGATTCTTTTATAATTCTTTCTCGCTTGTCTTTTAAAATGGTAGAATTTAAAAGTAATTTCTTAAAACCATCAAACTTGTTTTTTATTTCCTCAAAAAACTCTCTGGAATCCTTTACGGTGTTAAAGACAATGAGAATTTTTTTTATGTTTTGATCTTTTTGTATAAAATTATCCATTTTTTCTATCAGATTGTCTTTTTTAAGATTCTTGATATTGACTTTTATCCTGGTTCTCTTAAAAACCTCATGATTAAATATTTGCTCCCTTAAATCATTATTAAAAAGATAAACAATATTTTTGCTCTCATTTTCCAGTAAGTCTTCTAACTGAGGCAAGGTGGCACTCATAACTATAAAATAGGTGTTAAGCCTTTTCCCAACCTCGTTTAAAAGTGTTATAACTTCTGTCCATACTTTGTCATTGTAGGCCTGAATCTCATCAATAATTACCACACTGTTGGAAAGTTGATAAAAATTGTAGTTGGGTTCTTTTGCATTTCTTAAAAACAAATCAAAGAATTTTACATGGCTTAAAAACAAAACCGGTTTATTAAAAAACAGTTGATCAATATACCTTGCATAAGCAAAACTATAATCGTCATCTTCTTTATTGTTTTGCGGTATAAACTGAGAATCCAGTCTTGCGACATTATACTGTCCCCAAAATCCGGCAATATAATCATAAGACTGATCAATGAGATTTATAAAAGGAAATACATAAAAAAGTTTTTTAATATTCTTCTTTTCTTTTATAATCCTCAGCGCAAGCCTTAATGATATATTGGTTTTTCCTCCGCCAGTAGGGATATTTAGGAAATAAACATTGCTTTGATTATTAAAATTTGATTTTAAATTTTCTTCCGCTCGTACATTGAGCCAGGAGCGGACTTTGTTTAAGGCTTCTGATTTACTATTATTTATTTCAATATGTTCAATTTCTATATTTTTCAGCTCATCATATTCTTTCTTTATGGCTGGGTTAAAGTTGTGTTTCCCATTTATTTTCTCTACTGAATGAAAAGAGTTCCAAGCATTATCAAAAAGCTTTTTATCTATAACATTAAAAGCAAATTCTTCTCCACGATGATACTCCATTGTTGCAAAATAATCCGCACTGATTAATGTGGAATGGAAGAGTTTGAGCAAAGTGTACATATCAAAATTATTTAACAAGTCTTTTGAACTCTGGGCTTCAAATGTTTTGCTGAGATTTTTACAGAAAATACCGTTAAAAAGTGCCTCGAATATTGAATCTCCTTCTGCAATCTCAATGCCCAATACACTGAGTATATGTTTTATTTGTTCTTTATCTGTTTTGTTAAATCGCATTTCCTGTAAATCAAGCACGACATTGTTTAGGCTCCCGTGATGTTTATATACCGAATATAAAAGAATAGTTAAAAGAATAAAACTTTTTTTGCTCAATTCCTGATTGTCCAATTTTAAAGCAAGCAAGTATAATAAGGTGACAAAACTCTTATCACTGTGAGTTGTATTGTTTTCTTCTCCATCAAGCTTTTTTTGAAAATCAAAAGTAAGTTTTCCCAAATCATGCCACCTGACAATTTCTCCCAATATGTCAAAAACAGAATCAACATCTTCTTTGGGTAACAAAGAAATAAGTAATGATCGGAAAAGGTTTTCTGTCTCCCATAATTGGTTGATTTTCTTCCAATATTTAAGTGTCCTTTCTGCATGCTCTACAAAAGGCTCTTTTTCTTTTTCCTTGCTGGAATGAGCGTAGTATTTACTAAAATCTGCTTTTTTATCAAAGAGAGTCAACATAACCTCCTATAAATTGCAGATTTTTATCATCTACAGAATAAAATAGGACAGGCTTCTCTCTATTTTTTTTGGGCTTTAATTTTCGGCTTGTCCAGACAGCCAGTTCTTTACGATAATAGCCGTTTTGATCAAAATCCACAGGAAGGTTTTCGTAAATCGCAAACTCCTCGCTTTTTGCACTGAAGAAATCCATATCACCCCATGAAGATTCTTTTTTTTCAACACTATCAGAGAGCACAATGGAATGAAAGATTCGGTAATCATTTCCTTTGAGAGTTGACACACTTTTGTGGTCCTGAAAATTCTCAAAATAAGCGGGAAATTCGTTTTTTCCGAAATAGGGAAGGTAAACTGCTTTACCAGCGTTAAGATTTTCCTTTAATTTCTGGCATTCCTCATCAGCTTGGTCATAAAGCACATAAACAGTGTAGCGAATATAAGGCTCTCCTACCAGAACTTGTTCTCTTACCTGCCATGCTCCTTCTTCGTCAGACGCCATCCCCGAGGCATTGTTAAGTACAGTAATTACTTTTTTTAAAGGTTTGTTGTAATGAGGCTGTATGGCTATTTTGAGATGCTTTAATTTGTTATAATATTGCGGAAATTGGCCTCCGGATTGTCCATATCCTTTATATCCTATTATTGCTCCAAAAATACCTAGTATCACGGGACGATGGATAAAATTATAACTCATAAAAATCATGTCATTGGTATCATTTTTCTTAAAAAAAGCCATGTCACCTACTAGGTCAATAGAAAAAGCTTTCATTTTACAGATCCTCTACATCTTTTCCTTCAACTCCTACAACATCTATCAACGATTTTTCCGCATAGACCTCTGCATTATTTCTTACTCCCTTGCTTTCCAAAACTTCCATCACTTGGGATAAATCTACTATGGCTTTACCATCGTTGCCTTTAGTGATTTTTACAAGGCTTTTCATGTTTGGCAAAACCTTGTCATCATCTACCTCAACCCACAAGAGCATTACATTGTCCGAACCCTGTTTTGATGTTGTATTAAGGTTTGTAGCGGCTTTCTTTAATGCTTCTTTGAGGTCGGAAATATCTTCCTCTGTGATTTTTAACATAGATTTTAAAGTCTCATTATCCTCGTAGTGGGTTGTGAGGTTTTTGGGGTTGACGGAAAAATCATATACATAATAAGACTCAAGGACTTTACTCTCTTTACCTATAGAGCCTCCCTGAGTAGAGTCATCCCCTGTGGGGTATGGACTTAAAATACCATCTACAAACACAGTGTTATTGACTAATCCATTAATACCATAGCTTATTTGAACAGGACCGGTTAAATCAGTTGGAGTTTCTCCTGTAAAAGTTATTCCAAATAGTTTTGTATCAATGCACGATGAAAATATTTTAAGATTATTCTCAAATTTATACAAAGCAAGAATTTCTTTAGCAGTATTCTTTAGCTCTTTGTTATCTTTATAATCATCTTTTACTTCTTTTAACTTATTTAACAGATATTTTCCACCCTCACTTTTAAATAAGTTATCTATTTCTTTTTCATCTTTATCCTTATTTTTAGTATATAGATCTTTTTTAAAGGACTTATCATTTATAATTTCTTCAATTTGCTTACTAAATTCATGAGGTAAAATAATGGATTTTATGTATTCCATTCTCTGATCTCTTGTCATCAACTTCCCATCTGACAACCTTGATCTCCACACAAACACAGTTTTTCCCTTCTCTACCCAATAATTACGGATTGCATACTTTAATGCCTTGTCCGTTGCATAGATGGTTGCGTCTTCATCCGGCAAACGCCTCGGGTATCCTGTAAAATCAGCGTTCCAATTGCTAAGCTCACTTTTGATAATTACAAGGCCATAGACTCTGTTTTTAAATTCAGTGTTATTACCACTACCGAACTGTGTTGCTTGTTTATTATTTTGATCGCTATTTTTTTGAGCAGCTTTGCTTTGATTAATACTCATCTTTATCTCCTTTTTCTGTGTTTTTTGAAAACAATTTATTGTCATCAAAATAGCCTGCATAAAAGCCGGCTTTTATTTTATTATCAAACAACTGGTTCTCGTTAGAGGCTACATACTCCGCTACCTTTGCAAACATGCTGTTAAATTCTCTGTTTCCCAACCATATCTTGTGCTTATAGTTTTGAAAAAGTTCCTCAAGTTTTTTAAAAAGTGTTTTCACATCGCGAATATCCCTAAAAGGTTCCAACATCCCATGTGTTTTACCCTCAGCTTCGGACTGATAAAACAAGTAATACACCAATTGACCGGCCTGATAACCAAAATCATAGTTTGGATCTTTTTCTTTATAGTCACTCATTATTTTCCTCCTTTTCACGGAAATATCCTATATAAAATCCCTTTTTGATATTTTCATTAACGAGCTTTATTTTAGTATTATGTAAATATTCGCACACCTCGTTAAACATAACAACCATTTCCTGTATATCTATTTTTTTCGACTCCAACGCACAAATCGACTTTCTTAATATATCAATCATTACCAATATATTAACAAATTGTGTGTATGTCCCAATTGATAAATTTCTATTTTCATTCTTTGCAAGACTTATTAAGCGTGCCAGCTTTCCCATAGCAATTCCAAGTTCTTTGTCGTCATTAATATTCATTGTATTCTCCCACTCTGAAATATCCGAGATAAAAAAAAGTTTTTAAACTATCGGTAACTTCGTTGTTTAAAAACTTTCCAAACATTTTGAAAAGTTCTGCCAGTTCTTTTTTTAGAGAAATATTTTCAAAAGACAACTCGTTTTTTACTCTATGAAAAAGGTTTATAAACATCTCCATGTATTGACTTATACGAGAATAATAAAAATATGGTTCTACATCAGAGGGATTTATTTTGTTTTCATCTCTTTTGTTTTTTTTGTACAAAAAACGCACCTGACTACCCAGTTTATACATTAATGCTTCTTCTGAGAAACAAGGGGCTTTTCTAATTTTACCTAATTTTCGGTTAAAATCTCCGTAAAATTCTTCATCGAGCCTGAGAAAAGCATTACATAATTTTTTATATACATTTTCTTCAATCTCCACTCGATAAGCACCTCTCAACATGTTATGTAACACTCTGAGATAGATATCTTGAAAATCTTTTTTGTGTAATGTACTATATTTTGCACGATAAACAAATTCAAATATCCTAGTCCTATATTCGCATAATAATCCATCAAGAATCTTGTCACCTGTATCAACTTTCTCTGAAAAATAATTCTGAGTCAGCAAATTGTTTTCTATATTCACCTTCTTTTTATCATTTCCATCAATAGTATATCCAATAATTAGATGTGAACTAAGTAAATTTTCTATTTCAAACACACTCATATTTCTATACTTATATCGATACCCAGTAACATAATCTACATCTATAAATCTTGATTTGCCGTTATACATCACCAGATAAAAATCATAAATTGCATCGTTATATTTTTCGTAAACCTTCTTCATAATATCTCTAAAGGAAATCTTTTGTAGCTCTCCATTTTCTTCTTTAAAAAGAGCAATATTTTCTCTATTAAGATCATTATCTACTTTTCCATCAAGGGTAATAAATAATGGAAAGAAATTAACTCTAAGAGCGCCAAGAAAGTACACTTGGAAATAATGTAATTTCAAAGCACACTCTCTACAAACACCAGTATTAAATCTTGATTTTTTGTCTATATGTAAAATAAAGGGCTTTTTATCATTCAAATTATGGAATGTATCAGGCAAAGAAAGTTCTTGCTTGTCTGCTTTACATATTGGACATTGGCCATTATAAATATAACTAGAGTCTTCTTTTTTAAATATTTTTTTATTCAAATATTCTTTGTACCATATACTATAATTATTTTTGTTTTTGATTAAAAAAATAAAGTTTATGGATTTAAGTTTTTTTTCTATTTTTTTAATTTTATTCTTTTCCCTATATTCTATTGACAAAAAATTATTTATCAAATCAAAAGCAGTATCAACAAATTCGTCTGTCAATTTTAATAAACCTGACCATTTTTTTATTTCGTCATCACTTATATTTTCAGGAAGTGCATTTTTTATATTTTCTTCATTATTATAAGTATTTTTTAACTTTGAGAACTTATCTTTTGCCTTAAGAACTTCTTTTTTAAAACTAAACATTAATAAATTGTACGAATTGGTACCACTGTTACCACCGATGCTTTTATTGCCCCTAGAGTCTCCTCCCAGTTTCTTGGTCAAGTTATTAAAATCATAAATAATTTCTTTTAAATCGTCGTCTATCTCGCTAATTATTTTTATTGGAATATCTTGTGGAATTGAAATCACTTCCAATAATTCTTTTGAACTCTCATCTAATTGCCAAAATTCTTTCTTTTTCCCCTTATCATCTTTATCTTGTTCTTTACTGTATATAACAAAATACATTTTATTAGCTTCTATCTGTTTTTTCTCTTCATTAATCGGAATAATTAAAAAAGGATTATCCATAGTCTTTAATCTTCTTTTCCCCTCATCAATAATACCATTTTCTTCCAATAAATCCGTAAATTGTACAATTTCCTTAAGCATTTTACCTCCAACCTGAATGAAAAAAACAAGTTAATACATACTGGTAGTAAAAACCCTTTCTAAACTCTTTAGAACCAGCATTATTAATTCAAGTCAAAAGAAATATCAGTTCTGTAAAACTTGTAACATTTAGTATATATACAACTCATTAACATTTTTTCTACCCTCATCTACCTCCCCCCAGATCCCAAACCCCATGGAATTACGCTCTCCAAGTCCCACATCATAGGCAAATTTCAAAAATTCTGGTTCACCTGAAAGTTCAAATATTCCCTGCCAGCCTTCGATTACTGCCCCCTTTTCTCTGGTTCCGTACCAGGTGGCAGTCCTTTTGATTTGAATTGGCTCAATTTTTAATTCATAGGGACAATCTTCCTCTTTATAGGCAACCCATTTTTTTTGCAGATTCCTGTTAATTGCCTGAGAAAATTTCTCTCCTGGTTCGCAAAGTTTATACTTTCCATCATCTCCAGTAGAGCGCATGGCTATGGGGTTCATGGATTTGATTTTAATTGGGGAGGAAAATTTTTTGGCAGGTAAAATAGCAATAGAATTCAAAAAAACCCTATTGTTACCCAAAAAAAGCTCTTCTCCGGTCACAAAATTCCTGGCTACCTGCTCTAAAATCCAATCTACAGGAGAAGAAAGATAAAAACTTACCTTTGCAGGAAAAGAAAAAACATTGAGTTTCTTATCCAGTCTCCCCTTTTCCAGGATAGAAGAAAAGGTAAAAAGCTTAAATTTCCTTTTCTCATACTGAAATCCTTTATTATGTAACCAAGAAGCATAAGGAGCGTCTAAAAGATTATAAATAAGCCCCTGCAAAGTTCTTAAAAATCCTTTTTTAAGCTTAATAGAGCTATTAGAAACCAATTCTACCTTAAGTCGCATATTATAAATCCTCTTTATACCTTATAAATTTAAAAAACATTCTTTTTTATAACATAAAAAAATAAAAAATGTCAATATATAAAAAAATCACAGAAATATACAATCTTTTTCTTAAAACTTATAAATAGTAAAAAAATATTACTTTTTACTTTCAGGATATTACCCCTTGCCAAGGAAAAACAAGAATCATAAAATATAGATACACCAAAAGGAAAACTCCTATGAGCAATTGCTTACTAAAGCCTTCTCTAGCTATTTTACTTAACTCTCTGGATCATCTACTGGCAGCCTCTTTGGCTGGGAGCAAGGCGGTAATCATTGACACCAACAATATCTCCTTACAGGAAACAAATGGTCTGATTTTAAGTGCTAAAAAACTAGGGCTGGAATATTTTATATTTGGAGAAAAGGTAGAATGTTCTTCTGAAAAAGAAAAAATAATATTTGAAGAAAAGAGGATAAAAGACAACTCTTTTCTACCTCAAAATATTTTTTTATCTTCTCTAGATAACTTAAGTCTTTTAAACGAAGACTATATACAAAAAATATTTTTACCTGCTTATTTAAATTTAGACCGGTTAAAAGAAATCTGTACAAGATTTCCCCAAAAAGAATTTGCTTATCTAGTACATGGAAGACTATGTGCTTTTTTCTCTACCTTAAATTCTAAATTTCCTTGTGGACAAGACAATCCTAAGTGCGCAGATTTTGGCCTAAGATTTTTAATCAAAAAATTAGCTAAAATACCCAACTTAACTTGGGGCCTAATCAATAGCTTAGGTCAATCTTTTACTTCCACTTACTACTTATATAAAGCCTATGAAAGTTTTTTAACTACCAAAGAAAAAATGGGATTAAAAATATTAGATAAGGCCAGGATAAGGCCAAGCACTTCTTTTTTCTTTTTACCTCAGGCCAGTAAAAAGCTTTTTTTACCCTTAGAAGAACGCTTGTATTTTTTAGGAGTGTTACGCGGAAAAAAATATAAATTTTTACGACCCAGAAAAGAACTTTACTCTGGAGAAAAAGTGCTAATTATAACTCCTGAGCAAAAAGAACTCTTTTTTACTGTGCCCAAGTACATTCCAGCCAAGGGACAATTAAACCTGTCTCTTCAAGGAGTTCCTTCCCACAGCAAGGTCTATCTTTGGGAAGAAGAGGACGCTGAACTCAAAAAGGCCCTTTTAAAACTCAAACAAAAACTTAACCAAACTTATAAGCCAGGCCAAAGCCACCTCGAGGATATCTCCAGGCGATATTTTTAAAGGGGCAAGCTACCCGGCACGAGCCACACTCCAGACAGGACTGATAACTTATCTGAATCTGCCCCTGTTTATCCAAAGAATAAACTCCTGCAGGACAAAAATCCAGACAGGGATGGTTATGACACTCCTGGCAAAGTTCAGGCTCTTTTATCTTTAGATGAGAGTTTTCCTCGTCCACATAAAACTTCACACTAAAAATCTTTTCTTCTATATCTACCCAAGGTAATTTTTTCATTTTACCCCCTTAAAGCCCAAAAAAGCTTGCTTAAATCCTTTACTACGCCC
Source organism: Desulfonauticus sp. (assembly GCF_055126295.1). NCBI lineage: Bacteria > Pseudomonadati > Thermodesulfobacteriota > Desulfovibrionia > Desulfovibrionales > Desulfonauticaceae > Desulfonauticus > Desulfonauticus sp. The sequence goes on from NZ_JBSRHE010000007.1 coordinate 15,461, forward strand.
AGAACTCCTCTATTTTTCTTAATTACATCTTTTATTTCCCTAAAAACCTCTTCCTTTTCTTTGTGGTCAGCATGGAAGTAAATACTTGCCATCTGGTTTAAAAGATAGGGATAGTGAAAAAGGTGCTCTTGAGTTAAAAGCAGTTTTTTTAGTTTTCTTATCTTGCGTAAATCCTTTAAAATAAAACTTTCTTCCAATTTTTCCCTATAAAGTGCCAGAAATTCCTCTGAATAATTGTCTTTTTCCCTGGCCAAAGCGCCCACTTCTCCAGCCAATAAGCCAGAGTAAATGGCCAGGTTGGTGCCTTCTCTAGAAAAGGGGTTAACCAGGCCAGCACTATCTCCCACCAAAAGTACTCCAGGCCCATAGACCTGGGGCATGTTATCCACACTCCATTCAGGGATTAAGTGTGCTCCATACTCTAGGGTTGTTTCTCCTTGTAAGTATTTTTTTAATCTGGGATGATTCTTTAAATTGGCCAGTAATTCATAGGGTTTTAAATTTTGGGTTTGCAATACCTTTAAAAATACTCCCACCCCCAGAGAAAGGGTCTTGGAGTTGGTATATAAAAAACCATTTCCAGGTAAACCACAGGTGGCTTCACCCAAAATCTCCACAGCCAGACCATCTTCTGCAGAAAGCAAGCCAAAACGGCTTTCCAGACTTCCCTTGGGCAAAGAAAGGACTTCCTTTACAGCCAAAACCACATCTTCTGGCTCAAAATCCCTGGCCAACCCCAGTTTCTGGGCCAGAAGGTTGTTTACACCTTCAGCAATAATCACCAGAGGTGCAAACACCTTTTCTGGTTGGGAGGAGTTTTCCTCTGGTCGATCCGTAACTACGCCCTGAACCTGTCCCTTTTTGTTGTGCAAGAAGTCCACAACAGTAGTCTTGGCAATAACCAGAACGCCCTCTTCTTCTGCCTTTGCAGCCAGCCAGGGGTCAAATTTGGCTCTAAAGGCAGTAAAGCCTCTGGGAGCCTGGGCACTGCCATAGGTAATCTTGATAATATCTTCTTCAGCTAACAGCCAGAATCCTTCTTCTGTTACCCACCTTTCCTTAGGAATATCTTTTAGTTCCAGGTCTGGAAAAAGATTGAGCAGGCTTTTGGTATAAGCGACTCCGCCAAAAAGATTCTTGGCCCCACAAAACCTGCCTCGCTCCAGCAAAATCACCCTCATCTTTTTTCTGGCCAGAGTAATAGCTGCAGCAATTCCTCCAGGCCCTCCGCCTATGACAATGGCATCATATTTAAGAGTGCTCATTTAAGACTCCTTGAGTTCTTTTATCCTTTTCAAAAGGGAAGGCAATATCTGGTACAGGTCCCCAACCAAGCCCAAATCCGCAATACTAAAAATTTGTGCCAAGGGGTCCTGGTTGACGGCAATGATGTAATCTGACTCCTGCATTCCCACTCGATGCTGGACTGCTCCAGAAATCCCAAATCCTAAATAAACCTTGGGCCTTACTGTTTTCCCGGTCTGGCCTATTTGATGCTCATAACCAATAAATCCTGCATCCACTGCTGCCCTAGAAGCTCCAACTTCTCCGCCCAAAAGCTTGGCCAGTTCAAAAAGTAATTCAAAATCCTTTTTCTCAGCTATACCCTTTCCACCAGCTACAATTACTTCTGCGTATTCCAGATTCACCCCTTTTTCTTTGGGTATAAATTCCAGTCGCTTTACGGGTATATCTTCTTCTTTTAACTCAATGTTTTCTTGAATCACTTCTCCCTGCGGGGTAGCTACCTTTTGAGGCAAGGGGAACACTCTGGGCCGTACTGTAGACATCTGGGGTTTGTGTTCAGGCCAGGAAATAGTGGCCATAATATTGCCCCCAAAAGCTGGCCTGGTGGCCAGAAGGTGTCCCTTTTCATCCAGGGCCAGCTCTGTAGCATCAGCAGTAAGACCTGTTTCCAAAGAGGTAGCTACAGCACTGCCCAAATCCCTACCCAGGGTAGTGGCGCCCAGTAAAATAATGTCAGGAGTATATTTTTTAGCCAGTTGCACAATGGCTTCTCTAAAGGGTAAATTGCGGTAATAGGCAAAAACAGGGGCATCGAGCACATACACCCTGGTTGCTCCGTATTCTAAAGCCTCCTGAGCCACAGAATCTATTTTATACCCCACTACTACTGCTCCCAATTCGTCTTCTGGATCAGCCAGTTCCCTGGCTTTACCCAAAAGCTCCCAGGAAACAGGATGGGCTTTACCTTCCTTACTCTCTACAATTACCCAGATTTTCTTGCTCATAATATTCCCAACTCCCTTAGCTTTTCCACAATTAAATCCACGGCCTTTTCTACTCCAATTTCTTCCACCTTGTATTTTTCTCCGCTTTGCCTGAGCTCTGGAGTAAAGACCTTGTGCACTCTGGTGGGAGAACCCTTTAGGCCCAGTTTACCGGGTTCATAGGCTACAGGCTCACTGGCACTAAACACCAAAGGTTCATGGGTTTTGGCCCGAATCAAATTTACCAGAGGGGCAAAGCTTTCTCTGGCTATTTCCTTTTCACAGGTGAGAACCAGGGGAAACCTGGCTTCCACTACTTCTATGCCTTCTTCCAGCTTTCTCTCCAAAACACAGGTCTTACTCTCCAGGGAAACAGAGCGAATCTGCTGAACATAGGTAACCAGGGGCAAATGCAAACGCGTAGCCACACCTGGCCCTACTTGCGCAGTATCTCCATCAATGGCCTGTTTGCCAAAAAACAAAAAGTCAAAGGGTGTTTCCCTGGCTAAATATTCAATGGCCCTGGCCAGAGTATAGCTGGTAGCCAGGGTATCTGCGCCAGCAAACTTGCGGTCAGAAAGGAGGACTGTTCTATCAGCACCCTGCTCCACAGCTTCCTGCAATAAAGTTTTAGCTCCCGGAGGACCCATACTCACAACTGTAACTCTTCCTCCATATTCCTTTTTTAAGGCAATGGCCGCTTCTAAAGCGTGCAGGTCATAAGGATTGATAATAGAAGGAACCCCTTCCCGAATAAGCGTACCTGTTTCTGGATTGATGCGAATATTGGTGGTATCTGGTACCATTTTTATACAAACTAGACATTCTAATCCCATTTTTCCCTCCAAAACAAAGAAAACCCTTTCCTAGAGAAAATCTTTTTCCAGGTAAACCCCTTTTGTCTTACCCTTCTCTCACCATTCTACTAGGAATTCCTTGAGTTAAGTCAAATTTCCCCTATCCTTTTAAAGGTTGTAAGTTTGTCTAAAAATCATTACCTTAGAGGAGAAAAAATAAAAAAGGGGATGCGTACAATGAGAAGTAAAAAAATCACTCAAGGCCTGGAAAAGGCGCCTCATCGTTCTTTGTTGCACGCTCTTGGTCTGACCAAAGAAGAGCTAAAAAAACCACTAATTGGCGTAGTCAATGCAGCCAATGAAATAATTCCTGGCCATATTCACCTGGACAAAATTGCCCAGGCAGTAAAAACCGGGATTCAAATGGCTGGAGGAGTAGCCATAGAGTTTCCAGTAATTGGCGTATGTGATGGCATTGCCATGAACCACGAAGGTATGCATTATAGCTTGCCCAGCAGAGAACTCATTGCTGATTCCATAGAAATAATGGCCACTGCCCATCCCTTTGACGGCCTGGTATTTATTCCCAATTGCGACAAAATCATCCCGGGAATGCTTATGGCCATGCTTCGTCTAAACCTGCCCAGCCTGATTATTAGCGGTGGCCCCATGCTTGCTGGCAAGTTTAAAGGGAAAACCGTGGATTTAATTTCTGTATTTGAGAGCGTGGGTAAGGTAAAAGCAGGAGAAATGAGCGAAGAAGAGCTAAGCTTGCTCGAAGAAAAGGCCTGTCCTGGCTGCGGTTCTTGCTCTGGCATGTTTACTGCCAATTCCATGAATTGCCTGAGTGAAGCCATTGGCCTGGCCCTGCCTGGTAATGGTACTATTCCAGCTGTAAGTAGTGAACGTATTCACCTGGCCAAAAGGGCAGGATTTACTGTTCTAGAACTGGTAAAAAAAGATTTAAGGCCCAAAGATATTTTACAAAAAGAAAACATTTACAACGGTATTGCAGTGGATATGGCCCTTGGTTGCTCCACCAATACGGTACTTCACCTGCCAGCTATTTTTAAGGAAGCAGGACTGGACATTGATTTAAGCATTTTTGATGAAGTAAGCAAAAAAACTCCCAATCTCTGCCGCTTATCCCCTGCAGGCAAACACCACCTAGAAGACTTACACCTGGCAGGTGGGGTTTATGCGGTATTAAAAGAACTGGCCCAAAAAGACCTGGTCCATCTAGAAGCCAATACTGTCCTGGATATTCCCTTAAAAGAACTCTTAAAGCATGTTCAAAACTCCAATCCAGAGGTAATCAGGCCCATAGACAACCCTTACTCACCAGAAGGAGGCATTGCCATTCTCTACGGCAACCTGGCTCCAGAGGGCGCAGTGGTCAAACAATCTGCTGTGGCCAAGGAAATGATGCAGCGCAAGGGCAAAGCCAGAGTGTTTAATAGCGAAGAAGAAGCCACTCAGGCTATTTTAAATAGAAGTATCCACAAAGGGGATGTGGTGGTCATCAGGTACGAAGGCCCTAAAGGCGGACCTGGCATGCGGGAAATGTTAACTCCCACTTCAGCCATTGCTGGACTGGGCCTGGATAAAGACGTGGCCTTACTTACAGATGGTAGATTTAGTGGAGGAACCAGGGGAGCAGCCATTGGGCATATCTCGCCAGAAGCCTATGAAGGTGGTCCCATTGGTTTGGTAGAAGAAGGGGATGAAATCTTAATTGACATTCCCAAGCGCAAATTAGAACTCCTGGTTTCTGCAGAAGAATTGCAAAGAAGAAAACAAAACTTTAAACCTCTGGACAAACCCATAACTTCTCCTTTCTTGCGAAGATACAGAAAACTGGCCAGTTCAGCCAGCCAGGGGGCTGTATTTAGAGATTAGATAGGTATGTGGAGTAAAAAAAGAGTAAACAACTATCTTGCCTGGATAGAAAGCCCAGAAGGGCGTTTTGCCTTAAGGCAGGAAAAAAAACTCTTAAATTACCTCATTTCTCCCTGGCCCAGACGCAAACAAACCCTGGTGGATTTGGGCTGCGGGCCAGGGACCTTTTTAAACTTTTTCTGGAAAGCAGGTTTTGAAGTCCATGGAGTGGATAAATCCCAGAACATGTTAAAGCAGGCCAGAGAACGTACCAGAAACAAAATACCTTTAACCCTGGCTGATTTAGAGCACCTGCCCTTTGAAGATAATGAATTTGACTTTGGGGCCCTAATTTTGGTTTTAGAATTTACTCAAAATCCAGAAAAGGTATTGCAGGAGGCCTGTCGAATAGTAAAAAAGGGGCTTATCTTAGCCTCTTTAAACAAGTATTCCCTTTATTACTTACAAAAAGGTTTTCCCTGGCCCAGAAGCCCTAAAAATGCCTTGCGCCAGGCCAGATGGTATAGTTGGCTGGAAATAAAAAAAATGTGTAAACACAATTTGCCAGTAGCTGAACTTACTGCTAAATCCACTTTACCCGGGACTACCTGTCTCTGGAAAAATCGGAAATACCTAAGGCCGCTGCACTATACTTTTTTACCACCCTGGTTGGGAAGTTTTATTGGCCTGCGTATAGATTTTTTCAAGATGAGTGCTGGTTGCCATCCCCTTCTGGTGACAGAAAAAAGCCCCTGCCCACCCTGTTAAATTACCACTTTCCCAGCCACCAAATTAAAATCAACAGGGATACCAGCCAGATAGAAAAAGCCAGATAGGTAGATTTTTTGGCCTTATTTTCCTCCCACCAGGTCCTAGGTTTTAACCCCTGTAAAAAGAAGGTACTTATGGCTGCTAGATTTATACAGTCCATATTGATTAAAAAAAGCAAAAGAGCCTTGCCAGCTTCCCTAAAAAGCCCCTGCCCCAGCAAAAGACCAGCTACTACCAGAGGAGGAAGTAAGGCCACTGCCACCATGACCCCTACCACTACGCTGGGGATCTCTGAACTAAAGGCCAAAGTGCCTGCAATACCAGCACTAAGCCCCAGTAAAACATCCACAGAACTTACCTGTAATCTGGAAACCAGGGCAGGAGTAAAGGGCACCTCCAGAAAATAGCCCAAAACCAGGGACAATCCTAAAGTCAAAAACAAACCCAGAAGCAAGGTAATTCCTGACTTTTTTATCAACTTCAGGTCGCCAAGCACAGAGCCCAAAGCCAGTCCCATATTGGGGCCTAAAAAAGGGGCAATGACCATGGCTCCAATAATCACTGCAACTTCATTTCTAAAAATACCCACTACAGCCACTAAAGTAGCCAAAATTACCATCAACACATAAACCAGATTTAACCTGCTGGCCTTAAACACATCTGCATAAAGCTCATCTCGACTCAAGCGCCCCAGTACCCCCTGCCAAAATCCCTTTTCCTTCTTATCTTCTCCTAAAGCAGGCAAACTGGCTTCTACTGGCAAGACCCAAGCCCGAAACTGTTCGTACATGGCAAAGTGAGAGGATAAAAGGTCCAAAACCTCTTCTACCTTTTCTCCCTTTACCACTATGCTTATGAGCCCAAAACTCTCATTGGTCTTGAGGGTATAGAGGTAAAAGATATCCTCAGGCCAAAGCACTTCTTTGGCTTTGCTCAGGGCTTCTAAAGGCAAGGAGACTTGCACCAGCCGTAAAGCCACTTACAACTCCCTTAAAAAAGCCATACTTCTACTTCCTGGCCGCTTAACAATCCTTCCAGGTTGTCTGCTATTGGCACCAGACCTTGAGCCAAAAGCAGGGTTTTTATCAATCCAGACTTGCCCAAAACAGGAGTTACTGTATTGGTCTCTGGATCAAACTTCACTCGAACAAAATCAAACCTGCCCTGTTTAGAGGCAATATTGCGGGTAAGTCTGGCTCTGGTTTTATAAGGCCAGGGATTGGCAAAAGCCCCTTCTTCTCCTGCCACAAAGCGCAAAAAGGGAAGGCCTAAAACCATTAAAACCACCTGGGCAGAAGTAACCTGACCGGGTAATCCCAGTACAAACTTGTCCTGCCACCTAACCATTAAGGTGGGTTTACCTGGGCTTAAGGCCAGACCATGAAAAAGGATTTCACTACCAGGAAAGTCTTTTAAGACCTCCAAAGTCAAATCCCTGGTACCTACAGAACTACCACCAGAAAGTAAGAGCACATCTACCTCTGCCAGGGCCTGTTTAATCGCCTCTTTTAACTTTTCTTTATCGTCTGGCACAAAGTTATAGGTCCTGGCGAAAAATCCATACTTGGTTAAAAGGGCCTTAAGGGTATAGGTGTTTACATCCCTTACCTGTCCAGGTTCAGGTTTTTTACTCACTTCCACCAGTTCATCTCCAGTAGAAAGGATGCCTATTGAAGGCATAGAAAAGACCTTGACCCTGGCATAGCCCAGGGTAGCCAGGGCCCCTATCTGTCTAAAGTCCAGAGGAGTCCCACTTTTAAAAACAACTTCTCCCTGTTTAAAATCCTCTCCAGCTAAAAGGACATTTTCACCAGGAAAAACCGCCTTTCTCACTTCTACCAGTTCTGCGCTTAGCCTTTCACTGTGCTCTACCATGAGCACACTATCTGCACCTGAAGGTAAAATCCCTCCAGTCACAATACTGGCACACTCGCCACTGCTAAGGGAAAAGTCCGCTGGTTTGTCGATTAAAATCTCTCCCTTAAAATGCAAATAAGCAGGATTGGTTTCACTGGCGCCAAAGGTATCTTCTGCCCTTAAAGCATACCCATCCATGCTAGAACGAGCAGCCAAGGGCCAATCTTCCCGGGCTATTATTTCCTGCGCCAGGATTCTATTGGAAGCCTTGGCAAGCTCAACTTCCTCTACCTTTCTTTTTATCTTTTGTTTTTGTAAAAGCTCATAACTTTCCTTTAAACTTAAGACCTTAAAAAACTCCATTTATTTTACTCCCAGAAGTTTGGCCAGTTTATTTAGCGCTTCCAGGGGATTTTTGTGCTGAAAAACATTTCTGCCCACACTGAGCCCAGCTATACCTGTATCTAAAGCCTCTTTGACCATGTTCAAAAATTCAGCAAAGGACCTTTTCTTGAGTCCACCAGCTATAAGTACTGGCACTGGAGAAGCTTCTACAGCCTTTTTAAAGCTTTCCTTATGCCCGGAATAGGGTACTTTAATCAAATCTGCCCCCAATTCTGCTCCCAAACGAATACAATGGGCAACCAAAGAAGGGTCATATTCATTGATTATCTGCCCACCTCTGGCATAAACCATGGCCAGTACCGGAATACCCAGTTGATGGGCTTCATCTACCACCATGCCTAAGTCCTGTAGCATTTTATCTTCTAAATCATTGCCAATGTTTACATGCACAGAAACAGCATCTGCACCCAGACGCAGGGCCTCAGCCACAGAGCAAACCAGGGTCTTATTATAAGGGGGAAGGCCGTGCTTACTGCCAGCAGAAAGGTGGACTATCAACTTTAAATCCAAAGGCAAATATTCTCCCCACTCTTTGGCAATCCCCTTATGCACAATCACGCCGCTAAGGCCGCTTTGCTCCAGTTGGGGGAAAAATAAATCCAAGCGCTCCAGCCCAGGCAAAGGACCTTCACTTACCCCGTGGTCCAGGGGTAAAAACATCACCTTGCCTTTACTCAACAACTGTTTTCTTTTGCGAAAAACTCCCAGCATAGTTTCTCCTCTAACCTTGCCAAATAAGTCTATTGTTGTGTATTTTTAACCAGCCCAAAGGAAGGTCTTTATAAAAAAAGGGCAAATAACCCTTTCCCTTATATTTAAATTCTTCTCCCTGCAACAGACGCTTAAGCTTATCCACTTCTGTAAACACTATCCTCTCCCCCTGCCAGGCACTAAAGGCTCGAAAACGCGGGAAAGGAATAAAATTATTCTTTTTTACCTTTCCCACTTTAAATCCCTTAAACTGCAAATGCTTCAACCAGGGCAAAGCCAGGTGAGGTACAAAGTAAAGGTTTTCTCCAAACAAAAAACACTTACCCCTAGCTTCTATTTCCACTTCAGACAGGGCAAAAGCAGAGTAGTTCTGTTTTTCTGAACCTGGAAAAATTTCTTCTTTTTCACCTTTTTTCTGAAGAAGGGCAAGGAAAAAACCCTGTTGTTCTCCTGGCAACATTTCAATAGCCAGAGTCCCGGGATAACCCCCTTCTTTTAAACCTGCAAAAGTAAAATCCAGTTCAGGAGTTTTTACTTCCAAATCCAGGTTTTCCACGGCAAAGGCCACCTGTTCTTCATTTTCCTGCACATTGGTAGTACAGGTAGAATAAAGCAAATAACCACCAGGTAAAAGAAGCTCTGCTGCCCTGGCTAAAAGTTTTTTTTGCAAGTTTATTAAGGAAGTAACTCTATCTTCTTTCCAAATCTTTTTTACTTTAGGATTCTTTTCTTCTGTGCCCCAACCACTACAGGGCACATCTAAAAGAAGGTACTGAAACTGTAGTTTTATAGGAAACTTTTCTCCAGCATAGGCAGAAGTTATTACATTTAAATGATTACAACGCCCCAAGTTTTGGCTAAGGGTAAACAACCTACTCTTATTGGGTTCATTGGCCACGACCAGACCTTCTGAACCCACTAAAAGTGCCAGCAAGCCTGTTTTACTTCCTGGGCTGGCGCAAAGGTCCAAAACCCTTGCTCCCCGGGGAGGATTTAAAACCAAAGGAGGCAAAAAAGAAGCCTTGTCCTGCAAATAGATAAGGCCAAAAAAATTGGCCAAAGAACTACCCAGGGCAAAGGGTTCTTTTACTGCTCCAAAAACAGGAAAAGTAAACCCTTCCTGGATTTTAAAGCCTTCTGCTTCTAACAACTCCAGAGTGTAAGTGGCATACTTAGAAGAAGTTAAACGAAAATAGCGCAAAAGTTAGACCTCTTTTCTAAAAAATAAAAAGTTTACTTATGAACTTAAAAAGCTTATGTCAAAAGGCAACTACGCTCAAAGGGGGCTTTATGTTGAAAAAAATTTTCCTTTTGCTTTTACTTTTCTTTTCTCTTACTTCTGGAGCTTACGCTCAAGAAGAAAAGAGTTTCTTGGTCTTACCCTTTGAAATTGCAGGCCCTAAAGAATATCAATATCTAGCTAAAGGCGCTAAAACCATGCTCACCACCAGGCTTACCTGGCCTGGTCATTTTGTGGCTAAAGAAACAGATAACTCCTATCCCTTTCCCCAAAACCAGGCTGAAGCTTTAAAAATTTTAGCCCAAGAAGAGGTAAACTATCTCATTTTAGGCAGCATCACCATTCTGGGAGATAAGTGTAGCCTGGATGTAAAAGCCATAAGTAAGGATAAATCCTTTCCTCAAAGTGTGCAGACTTCTCTGGACAACCTTATTCCCAGTCTGGAAAAGGTGGCCCAAAAAATCAACCAGGAAGTCTTTGCCCGCAAAGAGCAGGTAAAAACTGAAGAACAGACTAAAGTCCCTGTAAACAGCGACTTCATCTATAATGAAACCAGTTCAGAAACCTCCTTTTACCTCAACCCCAATTTTAAACACCTGGGAGGGCTTAAGCAACTCCATCGCTGGCGCAGTCAAAGTCTTAACTTTGTAGCCAGGGGCATGGTAGCCGGGGATGTGGATAATGATGGCCAGGTGGAAATTGTCTTAATGGAAAAAAACAAAGTGCATATTTTCCATAAAAAAGACACCTATCTAGTACCTCTTGCTACCTATGAAGCTCCCCTTAGTTTTGAACTGCTAAACATCAACCTGGCTGACCTCAATCGGGATGGCTATGCTGAAATCATCATTTCAGCCACCCAGGACAAATTTGTCCGCTCCTTTATGCTCAACTTTAAAGATAAAAAATTGCAAATAGTAAAAGAACGCATTCCCTACTTACTCAATATTGTCCGCATGCCTCCTGCTTACCAGCCTACTCTGGTTGGACAAAAATTTGGTCTGGTCCGTTTATTTGAACCAGACAGTGTGTACGAACTGGTACAAATGCAGGGAGAATTTCAAGCAGCCAGAAAGGTCAAACTGCCGCCCTTTGCTGACGTCTTTAACTTTACCTATCTACCTCAGGGAAGTGACTACAAACTTATTGTCAACCATGACGACCATCTTTATACCTATTCTTCCACCAATGCCCTTCAGGCCAAAACAGAGGAAATCTACGCTGCCACCAGTATTGGCTTTTCCTACTATGAGACCAGTCCAGGCCTGGGTAAACCCAAGGCTTCTGATGTAGAGCCCTACAGGTATTTTATTTCAGGAAGATTGGTTCCTACCAATCTGGATGGAGATGACAAGTTTGAGCTTATTGTCAGCCGTCCCATTTCTGTTTCAGCCCAATTTTTCTCCAATTATCGCACCTTTCCTCAAGGAGAAATTCACTGTTTATTCTGGGATGGCATTGGCTTAAATCTACTTTGGAAAACTCGAGTAATTAAGGGCACCATTGTGGATTATGGCCTTTATGACTTAGATAACAATGGACAACCCGAGCTAGTGGTCTGTATCAACACCTATCCCGGAGCAACAGGTCTGAGTCAAATTAAGACCATTATCTTAAGTTATCCTTTGCAAACTAGCTCTACCCAAAAATAAAAGGGGGAAATCTTCCCCCTTTTGAGTCTTATGACCGTCAAAAAAGAGGTACAAACTCTCATTGTTCCTCCTGCCTGTGCCCAGCAAAAACTAATCTCTTTTCTCAAACAAAAAACCAAAGGTGAAATTCCCTATTCAGCTTTGATGCGCCTTATCCGCCGTGGAGAAGTACGTGTAAATAAGAGGAGAAGTAAACCCTTTTATCGCTTACAAGCAGGCGATGAAGTACGCATACCTCCCTATTATGCCAGTCAAAAGGAAACTGCTCCTCCCTTTTCTTTGCATATAGTTTTTGAGGATAAAAACTTATTAGTTCTGGAAAAACCAGCAGGATTGGCCCTACACAAAGGAAGTAAAACGCCCTGCTCCCTCCAGGAGATGCTCTTAAACCACTTTGCAGATAAAGACTTTGTCCCTACTCCTGTTCACCGACTGGATAAAGAGACTTCTGGCCTTCTCTTATTGGCCAAAAACTTTGCTACCCTTACTTCTCTGCAGAAAAACTGGTCCCAGGTAGAAAAGAGATATCTGGCCTGGGTAAAAGGAGAAATAAAAAAAGAAACAATCCTTGAAGATTATCTATTAAAAACTCCCCATAAAATAGTTTTCTCCCCGCAGGGGAAAAAAGCCATCTCCAGGGTAAAACCCCTTTTGTTCTTGAAATCAAAGCAGATTACTTTGCTGGAGATAAAAATTTTAACTGGCAGGACCAGACAAATAAGAGCTCAACTGGGATTAAGAAATCACCCCCTCTTAGGGGACAAAAAATTTAAGGAGTTTACTACCCCTTTTCTGGCTCTCCACGCCTACTACTTAAAACTACCTTCCAAGGCCTTATACTCTTATCCTTCCTGGCCCAAACCCTACTGGCAAGAAAGGTTTAAAAAGTTAATCTAAACTGGTTTCAGCCATATAACGCTTAAAGTTAGTCTCCTTAACCCCCAAATAGCTAAACCAGCGTCTATGCTGATCAATAAAATGCAAGGAAGCAAAAAAGTCTTCCTGAGTGTGCGGCTCTAAGGTAAAACTAGGCTTTAACTCCAGAAGCTCCAGACCAGCAAAAAGTTCACTAAAGGGAATTTCTCCTTCCCCCAAGCCTAAGTGTTTATCCTCTAGACCATCATTGTCATGAAGATGTAAATGCCTGAGGTAAGGGGCAAGATTTTGTAACCACTGGCTAAGGTTTTCCTTTTCCTTGCCCTTTCCAAAGGAAAACCAGTGCCCTACATCCAGACAAAAACCCAGGTTATCTACGGAAATATATTCCCAAAAATCCCGTAAAGGCTCTATTTCTTCTTCCCAGACATTTTCCAGAAACAGGGGAAACTCTCCCCCAATATGCCTGCTTATCTCCTCCCAGGTCTCTACAGAGTTTTCCAGCCATTCTTTATAAAAATCATCATAATCTACAGAAAAATAACCCACATGGGCTATGGCATGTACAGGCTGATAATAAAAAGCCACTTCCACAGCTTTTTTTAACCTTTCCCTGCTGGCCTTTAAAATCATGGGGTCCATACTTCCAGGCCGCAAATCCAAAAAGGGAAAGTGCACAGCTACTTTTAAATCTTCAGCCTGAAAACATTGAGCCACTTCCTTGTGCCAGTTAATGGGAAATTCATCTAAACTCAAAAAATCCAAACCCAGCTCAGGCTGAACTCGCTTTTTTAAAAAATAAGAAAGGTAGTTTTTCTGGTCATAAATATAACGGACAGGGAGATTAACAAAAAAATTAAGGAGAGACATAAATATCCTCTTCTCTTACTATTTGGAAGGTATAGTTATCCCGAAAACACAAATGATGTTTTCCAGCATCTAAAGGCAAAACATCTCCACTATAGTAAGGAAGAGGATATTTATCAAGAATTAAAATAACATCTTTTTCTGGATTAGTTTTCAATATATACTTTCCTGAAGGAATTTTTTTATCCAGTTTATAAATAGTATTGTTATCAATCTTGAGCAAAAATATATCTTTTAATTTCCTTTTTTCTACCTTTACTGTCCACTTTAAACTATTTTGAAATTTATCTTCTCGCACAATTTGAAACTTCCAGCCATCAGAACTTTCCTTTAAATATCGGGGAATAAAAGCTCCTCTAGTTAAATAAACATTTTCATCCACATCCTGGCCTTCATTTTTACGTACATTTAAACCAACATATCCCTTAATGTTAATAACTGCTTCTTTGTTTGGCCACAAACCATAAACAATAAAACTCTGTCCCTCTTTTGCTAAAATAGTCTCTCCAGGTAAAGCAAAGTGAATTTTTCCATCTAGAGCATAAACCAGAATATTTGCTTGAATAAAATTAACCTTAGAAGTAGAAAAGGAAAACTCTTTTATCCGTTTGCCATCAAGCACTAACCAAGCCTTTCTACTTTCTCCTGGGAAAAGAACAATTTCCTGGTTTCTAAAATCATACTCCACTCCATCCACAACCACCCCACTCTTAGCCAGACCCTGGTAAGTATGAGCTATCTGAAAAGAATATCTACTTTTTTCTATCCTTTGGACCTCTACATCCACATTATACCAGGTTTTAACCAGAGAAGAAACATCCAGACCACTTACATCTATTTCCACTCCCATTTCTTTAGCTAATTTTTTTACTACTAAAAGCATATGTTGGACTTTCCAGGCAAGGTCCTTGATATTTTTACTCACCTCTACAGCAAACGCTGGTTTTTGATATTTTTTTAAGACATTATAGGTTAAAGACTTCTTTTGTTCTGGATAAAGGGTGTTGCTGGAAAAGGTGTTCATATTAAAAAGAGAAAAGGCATAGTCTGGGGGATGTAATTGATTGTTTACTGTGCTTAAAACATTTTCAGCCAGACTAGCCAGGTATAAACGCTGATAGGTAGAAGTATCTATAATAATCGATTGCCCATATCTTCTGGGATTTCTTTCTATATTGATATAAGTAGGAGAATAAAAACCGCTTCCTTCGTGTAAGTGAATAAGACCATCACTTATGCTGGATAGATAGGAAATAGCTTTAGCCAGGGTATCTTCATAATACTGATGATAATCCTTATCAAATCTTCTATTCAAATCTACATTAATCTGCCTTTTGTACAAGAGTAAAGAGGGCCAATTGGCTCTGGGAACAATAATTAAATTACCTTTTTTTACCTTAGCCAGAGTAAGAATTTGTGCACAAACTACCCCACTGGGCTCATCTCCCTGGATACCACCCTGAACCATCACTGTTGGACCAGGCAGTTCTCCTTGTAAATAATAAACATCTAAAGGGAAAAAAGTAGGACTAAAGTAAGTTTTTGTTAAAGCCCAAAGACAATCAGAAGTCCAAAGACTAAATAAGAATACTATCCAAAAGATATGTCTCACAGAATACTACTTTTTGATTATTGTCTTTTACTGTTAACCTGAAAGCAAAGAGTTCCTCTTCCTTTAAGTAGTTAGGTAAAGGAAAACTGACTTCAACTCTTTTAAAACGAATAATCACGAATTTTAAGTCTTCGTCTCGAATGGAAAGAGGATAAACTTCTCCACTTCTGGTAATGGCATCAATAAACACTTCTCCCCTAGACTCTTTCTCTGCTTCTAGATTGTTTAATTCAAAAATAAGAACATATCTGTCTTTTCTTTTTAAACATTGAACATTATCTATTTTTACTATATTTAAGTCAACAATTTTAAATACACTCTTTAAGTCTATAGACTTCTTTTCTTTATTTTCAGATATTCCAGCTATTATTTCTTGTAAATAGTTTTCATCATATTTATCTAATATTTTTTTTACGTTATTCAATCTTTTTAGTTCAAATTGAGATTGGCTTAAACTAAAAGTACATTCTTCCAAGGCTTTTAAATTCTTTTTATTTTTTTCTGATATATTTAACAAAAAATAAGGAGAAATAAAAAAATATAGAAACACAATAACTAAAACAGTAACTACACTATTTATATGCCACTTTTTTACTCTAAATGTGGTAATAGACTTGTCATCTCTAAGGACTATAATATTGTAAGATATATTTTTCTTTAATTTCATTTAATCTTTTTCCAATCTTCTTGCCAAATCTTAAACTCTAATCCAGAAGGAACTAAAATTATTTTTTTTACTCCTCTATCTTTATAACCTTTAAGACTCTCATATTCTTGAATTCCAGAAACCTTAAACCCCCTGGGATGCAAAGTTACTTCTAGATTCCCCAGATAAACTCTTTTCGGAGCATCACTTTGCCAAAGTGTTTGCTTATGCTCATATATTTTTTTACGTCCTATTAAGTTTCCTTGTTTAGCTTGAGGATCGTAAAAAGCAATATAACTCTCAAGATCTCCCTTCTGCCAACTTTGCACCCATCGAACAAGCCAGTTCAATATTTCTCCTCGCCTGGTTTGCAAATATTCTTCTTCAAGTTCTTTAGAAGGCAGACTTCTCCATTCTTCCCCTGAAATTTTCCACTCCTGTCCTTGTTTTTGCCAATAAAGTCTTTTTATACCTGTTGAAGTCAGATTGGGAGAACGGAAATATTGCTTAAAATAGGTAACCTTGTAATCAGGCCCAGAAACCACTTTGATATCTCGTAAATATACATCTATCCAGGGATAGGTCGCAAATAGTCTCTCTTTTTGGCGCTGAAAAGATTTAAAAGACTTTTTCCCTTCAATATAAGCAACTGGAGCATAAAAGGAAAAAAGTCTTTACTTTTCAATCTCCAATTTTTAGCCCAGGCTTCTATTTTTTTAACCAAAGTTTGAGCTTCCTGGTCTTTTTCTGGGCCAGGAGCCCAGGAAAAGTTTTTAGTAATAATTACTGGGGTCTGAGCAAAAACTATATGTTTTTCTACTAAAGGAATATCCTTTAAATTAACCGCTACACAACCCTGGGTATTGAAAGCCTGAATTTCCTGTCCCCTACCATGAATCCAGATTCCATGCCCTGTTTTCCCCTTTAAACGATCAATAGGGTTAGGATAATTTAAAGTAAAGGCTACCCCTCCATAAAGAAAATAATCCAAATTTTGAGTCAGTTTACTTTCTAAAAAATATACGCCTTCTGGAGTCTTTTTATCCCCTTCTCTAAGTTTATCGCCTCTAACTTGTCCTGTAGTACAAGGTAAATGCCAGACCTCTTGAAGAGGACTTTGATTGGAAAAGAGAAAAAGGTTCTGAGTATCCTTATTGACCACAAAAAAAAGAGAGGGAAGGAACTTATTGCCTTTTAGAGAGGGAGACCAGCTAGCCTCAGCCATAAGAGGTGCTAAGGCCAGAAAAAAAAAGATTAGGCTACCAAGTAAATAGAGCTTGTCCTTGTGGGCCTGCCAGGACCAATTGTTCAAAATGCTCTTCCTTTTTCTCAAATTTAACTTCATAAAGATTTTGCCAGGGCTCACTTAAAGGATAAAAAATCTCTATTTTTGCTCTTGGCCATTCTAGGGGCCTAATCTCCAGAGGATAAGTTTTTACTCCCTTTTGTACTAAAAACAAACTCCACAAAGAAGAAGGTAATTTCAACCTGTCCACATCCTCAAGAGAAGAGGAAAGACCCACAACAAAAGAAAAAAAATCTCTATTTTCTGCCAGCAAGCGCTCGGTAAAAGCTTCTTTTTCGGCTGAAGACAGCAAATAAGTCTTGCCCCAAAATTCTGAGAAACCTTCCAGCCATTCTGCACTCTTATAAAGGACCATTACCTGGGTACTACCATCTAACCCCAGATAAAATACCTTTTCTTTGGTCCACTTTTTACTCAACTGATAATAATTACTCTCTTCCTTGGGCCACAGAACCTGAGGGATTTTCTCCTTACTACACCCGCCCAAGAACAAAAGAAAAACCAGACAAAAACTAATTTTTCTAAGCATTGACCAATTCCAAAAGTTTACTTCGGGTAAAAATAGCTGTTAAGCTATAACCTGCCTGGGACAAGGCTTCCTGTCCACCTTCTTCCCTATCCAAAACACAAAAGATGTGTTTTACTTTAAGACCTGCCTCCTGGACCCGCTTGCAGGCAGTAAGCACAGAGCCACCTGTAGTTACCACATCTTCCAGAAGGGCCACTTCATCCCCGACTTGAAAGTTAGCCAGCCCTTCTAAGTATTGATTGGTGCCATGCCCTTTGGCTTTTTTGCGCACAATAAACGCTGGCAGGGGCCATTTTTCCACATAAGACAGTACACTGACTCCACTTACCAAAGGATCTGCTCCCAGGGTCATGCCACCTATACCTTTTATCTGAGGACAATGCTCTTTTAACAGGTGTAAAAAAATCTTGCTAATCAAGTAGCCACCTTCGGGGTGCAGGGCAGTCTGTTTACAATCAAAATAATAATCGCTTTCTTTGCCAGATGTCAAAACAAACTTGCCTTCTTTATAGGATTTTACATAAAGTAATTTGGCCAAAGCTATCTTTAATTCTTCCACCTTTATCCCTCAAATACTCGCTTAAAAATTAAATCCACGTGCCTGGCGTAATACTGAGGATCAAAGAGTTTATCCAGTTCTTTTTCCCCTAAAATTTCTACTATCTTTTTGCTATTGCGCACCTTATCCTCAAAAGGCACCTTTTCTTCCCAGCAAGCAAGTGCCTCTTTTTGTACCAGTTCATAAGCTTCCTGCCTTTTTAACCCCTTATCTATCAAAGCCAAAAGCACACGCTGGGAATAAAAAAGACCAAAGGAGGCCATTAAATTCCTGGCAATATTTTCCTCGTTTATCCTTAAATTGCTAAGTACACCTTTTAACCTGCCCAGCATATAGTGAATAAGAATGGTGGAATCAGGCATAATCACCCGCTCCACAGAAGAATGACTGATATCCCGCTCATGCCAGAGAGCCATGTTTTCCATGGAAGCCAGGGAGTTGGTCCGAACCAATCTGGCCAGGCCACTTAAATTTTCTGCTGAAATGGGATTTTTCTTGTGGGGCATGGCTGAAGAACCTTTCTGGCCTTTACTAAAACCTTCTTCTACCTCCAGCACTTCAGTCCTCTGCAGATGCCTAAGCTCCACGCATAGCCGCTCAATACCTCCAGCCATAAGCGCCAAGGTGGTGAAATAATGAGCATAGCGGTCTCGCTGAATTATCTGGGTGGAAATGGGGTCCACCCTTAAACCCAAAAGCTCACAGGTAATGGCCTCTACCTCCGGGGTCAGGTGGGCATAGGTGCCTACAGCTCCAGAAATCTTGCCCACGCGGATATTTTCTAAAGCAGCCAGCCATCTTTTTTGATGCCTTTTAAACTCTGCATAAAATCCAGCAAATTTTAACCCAAAGGTGGTGGGCTCAGCATGCACCCCATGGGTTCTACCCATGGCCAAAAGATTTTTATACTTAAAAGATAGTTCCTTTAAAACCTCTAAAAGCTCTTCTAAGGCCTGAGCAATAAGCTTTCCAGCGCGGTAAAGGAGCAAGCTATTGGCTGTATCCACAATATCCGAAGAGGTACAACCCAGATGAATAAACCTAGAAGCAGGTCCTACCTTTTCTTCTACAGCAGTTAAAAAGGCTATCACATCATGCTTGGTCTTTTCTTCAATTGCCAAAATTCTCTCTAAATCAAAGTCTGCCTTTGTTCTTATCTCCTCCATCTCCTGCACAGGAATCACTCCCAGCCTGTGCCAGGCCTCGCAAACAGCTATTTCCACTTCCAGCCAGGTTCTAAATTTATTTTCTAACGTCCAGATTTTTCCCATTTCTGGACGAGTATACCGATCTATCATTGCTGCTTTTCTCCCCTTTCTCCAGATTTAACCAGTTGAAAAAATAAAAAAGGCAGCTAAAACTAGCTGCCTATTAAATGCCTCATCCCTTGTTGCTGCCACCAGATGAAGTACTACATCCACTGCTCGTGCTAGAGGTACTAGTTTTAGAGGCAGAAGAACTAGTTGAGGTCCTGCTACCATTGGAAGAGCCCCGACTATAATCAGTTACATACCAGCCAGACCCCTTTAAAATAAAAGAAGTATTGGAGATAAGCCGCTTACTTACCCCATTACACACAGGACAACTAAGTTCTTTTTCTTCATAATTACTCTGCCACTCTTCAAAAACTTGCCCGCACTGTTGACATTGATACTCATAAATAGGCATGTTCGCACCTCCAGCAATAATCTTGCAGCAACAAATAAAACCGGAATCAGAACTGTCAAGTTAGATTATTTTTTACCTTTTTTGGCAGCCTCAATGGCTTCTTTAATTCTCTGTTTTAATCTCTTTTCTCTTCTTTTTCTTCTCCTATCCAGTTCCTTTCTACGCTCAATTTTTTTATGTCTAGCCATAAATTCCTCCTTTCGATTTCCCTCAAAGTTCAAACTATTATTTATAACTCAAAACAGCACTCTTGTCCAGCGGTGAGCCTGAAGGAATTCTGGCTAGATACAACTCCATCCTGGCCTGATTCATCTAGAAAAAATATTATAAAATATTAAAACTCAGTTTTTAAAAATACTTAAAGGCCAATTGCGTCCTCTCTAAGTCACTTTTAGAAAACAAACTAAAAACTATGGCTAAAATAAGGGATACAGGCAAAGCCACCACATTGGGATCTACCCATTGCAAAAGCCAGAGCCAGGAGCCCTTAGGAGCAAGGGAAACCAAAGTGTCTTGGCCAGTTAAAAATTTGCATAGCCCAATGGCTTGAGCTTCCTTTAGGTGAATAAACAAAAGCCAGAACATGGAACTACAAAAACCTCCCACCAAAGATACTTTGGCTGCCACAGGAGTCATTTTTTTCCAGTAAAGGCCAAGAAAGTAAATGGGTAAAAAAGAAGCTGCACAAAGCCCAAAAAAGAAGGCGGTCGCCCTGGCAATGATGGAGCCCGGGAGTATCCAGGCCCAAACAAGGGCTGCAAATACAGTTATAAAAACTCCCAGTTGACTACTTTTAAAGGTAAAAGTGCCTTTTTTTCTCCAGCTATCTATACAGTCCCGCCCCAGAGAAGTTCCTCCCACATGATATTGGGAAGAAAGAGTGGACATGGCCGCAGCAAACATGGCAATCAGGAAAAGCCCAGAAAACCAGGAAGGCATAACCTTTTCAACATAAAGAGGAATTATTTTATCCATATTGCCTTTAGCCATCACAATGGAGATTTTGCCAAACTCTTTAAAAAATACTGCATTGGAAAGGGCTCCTACGGTAAAAGCTACTCCAGTCATAAGCAGGATAAAAATACCTCCCACCAGAACAGCTCGATTGAGTTCCCGATCAGAGGGGACAGTCATATAGCGTAAAGCCAGCTGGGGTTGAGCCAGAACTCCAATACCTACTCCATAGATAATGGTGGTATAAATAACCAGCCAGAGAGGGCTTCCCACCTTTGCCCCTTGGGTCCAGCCCAGCAAGCCTCCGGCCTTTAATTTTGCAGGAACCAAATGGGCCATATCTGTTAGGGTTTGATGAGCAGTTATAATCCCACCCAGTTTAGAGTAGGTAAAGACAATTAAAAAGAGCATCATTGCCGCCATAATACATCCCTGAAAGGCATCCGTATACATAACGGCCTTTAAGCCACCAGTGACTACATATCCTGCCACCAAAAGGGTAACTATGAGTAACCACGCTTCATAACTTATTCCCAATGCAGCAAAAGAAACCTCTAACATCCTACAAATACCAATTAAAACCGCAGCAGCATAAAGAGGAATAAAAAGAAAAATAATCAATCCTGAAAAGTTTTGAATAAACCTGGAGCCATACCTTTTTCCTAGAAATTCCGGAAAGGTATGGGCATCCAAGGCCAGCCCCATCAATCGGGTTCTTTTACCAAAAAAGACCATGGCCACAAAAATACCCACAAAAATATTTAAAAAAGTAAGCCAGAGCAAAGGAAAGCCAAAAAGAGCAGCTGCTCCGCCAAAACCAATAATAGCAGAAGTAGAAATAAAAGTAGCTCCGTAAGAAAGGGCCATGATAAAGGCATTCATTTCTCTGCCAGCCAAGAGATAGTCCTGGCTACTTTTGGTCTGCTTATAACCTCTATACCCTAAAAACAGTACTACGCCCAGATAGCCCAAAATTGCTAAGATTTTGTAAGTCATTACTTCTCCTCCTTGGAAACCAGAATGGTCTGCTCAACAGTTTTTCCCTTATCATTCCAGTGCAAGATTCCATATCCCACACAAAAGGCGGACGCAGCCAAACAAAGTAAATAAGCTAGAGCCATCTCTACACTTCCCATACCCAACATAAAAAACACCTCCCCTTTTATTTAAAAAGTCAAAAAAAAAGGCCGCTAGGTTTTTCCTGCGGCCTTTTTTACCCTCACGCTTCTTTTGGGGTAAACCTATCCCCCTTTTCTGGCCGCAGGCTTTAAGCGACCAAAAAAGAAAAATATAAAACTAAAAAAGAAGAAAAATAGGTTTTTAAACATAATGCACTATTACCCCAAAATTTAAGCTCAACTAAAAACCCAAAACTCCAGAACCTTCCAGCTTAATTCGTTAAAAGGACAAAAAACAAAGATTAGAGATTTGAAACTTTCTTTGAAAAAATAAAAAAATAAAAAACACCAAAACCCTTAAAAAAAACTTGCCAAAAGAAAAAAAGTTCTATAGGAAGTATTCCTCGCTGGTGCCGAGGTAGCTCAGTCGGTAGAGCAGGGGACTGAAAATCCCCGTGTCGGCAGTTCGATTCTGTCCCTCGGCACCATTTTTTTGAACCTCAAAGGATTGCAAACTCTAGTTGCAATCCTTTTTTTATTTAAAACTTTCTCCTAAATAACACCCATAAAAAATAGGCTATAACCCCAAAAGATCTCTTAAGTTATCGCTAAAATTACAAACAAGTCTCACCTGGTAACTATTTAAGATTATTAGTATATTCACATTAGTCACAGAACCATCAACTGTTTTTGCTAAAAACAAACCCCATCCTGACAATCAGACATCATTCTAACTATATAAGCACAAAAAATATCTTTACAGTTAAAAACCTTAGCTCTTCCAGCAAACAAAAAAATATCCATAAATAAGATATGGAATGTTTCTATTTTTTTTGTCAAAACCTGTTGACAACTAAATAATATTTTTACATTTTTTCCATAAAGGAAAATTCAAATCAAAAGAAACCCTGAATTTAGTAAGGTTAAGCATTCTATAATAACATCTATAGCTAAATCTTATAACTAGAATTAAAATTTAACTTTTTTACTTTATAAATATGTTTCTATTTTTCTTTATTTTAGCACCAACTATTGCTGTAAAAATATATTTTTTATTTTTCTTTACTTATTTTGTTCTGGCAAAAGGATAATTTTTATAAGTAAATTGTAAAAGTTAAATAAAAAACTAAATAAACACACAACCTCATGTCAGGGAGAAAATATGAAAAAACTTTCAAAATCTGTTAATTCTATAAAAGAGTATAGCTGGAACTTTACTAAAAGTGGTGAAATTAGAGCATATGTAAAGCCAGCTAAATTAAAAGAGCTCTGGTTTCATACAGGTACAATTTGTAATCTTAAGTGTCCTTTTTGTTTTGAAGGCTCATCTCCCAGAAACAATCGAATAGAACAATTAGCCCTTGCTGATATTAAACCCTTTGTGCAGGAAGCAATAGAGCTTAATGTAGAAAAGTTTGCTTTCACTGGTGGAGAGCCCTTTGTTAATCAAGAGTTTGGGGCAATACTTGATTATGCGCTGGAGTTCAGGGATTGCTTGGTTTTAACCAATGCTACAGAGCCTCTACTTAACAATTTAGACCAGATAAAATCCCTTGCCCGTAAGCCCAACCAGCTTAGTTTTAGAGTAAGTCTTGATTCCTATGAAGAATCCCTTCATGATAAGAATAGAGGTAAAGGCAAATTTAAGCTCTCAACCTGGTTAATAAAAAAACTACATGAAATGGGCTTTAAAGTATCTGTTGCCTGTCAGGCCCACTTAAACAAAACTTCCAAGTCAATAAGTGAAAATTTCCGTGAACTTTTTAAGCAAATAGGCCTGCCTGAGCAAACAGAAGTTGTAACTTTTGTGGATTTAAAGCGTCCCCATGCGAACCTTAAGGTACCGGAAATAACCAAAAATCAATTTTACTCTACTAAAACCAGAGAAGAAATAGAAAGCCTCATGTGTAGCTACAGTAAAATGATTTTAAAAAAGAAGGGAAAAGTAAGTGTATATGCTTGCACTCTGGTGGATGATGACGAGGAGTATGCTTTGGGAAGTTCACTTCAGGAAACAATGCAGGCAAAAGTAGCTCTTAAGCACCATAGATGTTTTATCTGTTATTCTGATGGTATTTCTTGTAGCGAAATTATCAATAAGTCAGATAAAATAACAAATAAAAAAAGCATCCTTATTCAAAAAGAATCTGTTGATAGAGATGATATAAAAAAATATTATGGTAAAGTTTTAAAAACCAAAAGGGATTTAAAAACATCTGCCTGCTGCTCTACTGAAGATGTTCCAGATTATGTAAAAAGTATACTTCTGGAGATTGAAGAAGAGATTCTAGATAAATTTTATGGTTGCGGCTCTCCTATTCCTCTAGCTGTGGAAGGATGTACAGCGATAGACCTTGGTTGTGGAACAGGAAGAGATGCCTATATTTTATCAAAGCTTGTAGGTGAGTCAGGTAAAGTACTTGGTATTGATATGACAGATGAACAACTTGAGATAGCTCAAAAACACATAGACATAATGACCAAAAAATTTGGTTTTGAAAAACCTAATATTGAATTTAAAAAAGGTTATATTGAAGAACTTGATAAGCTGGGGATAAAAGACAACTCTGTAGATGTAATAATATCCAATTGCGTGGTAAACCTCTCTTTTGACAAATTAAGGCTCTTAAAGGAAATTTTTAGAGTGTTAAAGCCAGGTGGAGAGCTTTATTTTTCTGATGTATTTGCCTCCAGAAGAATACCTGTAGAATTAAAAAACAACCCTGTACTTATAAGTGAATGTATTGCAGGAGCTTTTTATATTGAAGATTTTAGAAGAGAAGTTACAAAACTTGGATATCCTGATCTCAGGATTGTCTCTTCCAGAGAGATAGAAATAACCAATCCAGAAATAAAGCAAAAAATTGGAAGGGTAAAACTCTACTCCCAAACTCTAAGGGTATTTAAACTCAATGACCTGGAAGATAGATGTGAAGATTACGGACAAATCGCCATTTATCTTGGCACCATACCCCAGGAGCCCCACTTCTTTAAACTAGATGCCAATCATCTCTTTGAAAAAGGCAAACCAGTGCCTGTTTGTGGCAATACAGCATCAATATTATCTCAGACAAGATATGCAAAACATTTTAAAGTGATTGGAGACCGTTCGCATCATTATGGATTGTTTGACTGTGCTAAAAAACAGGATAGTGATAACTTTAAAAGTACTTGTGGATGTTAAATGAAAAGATATATTAAACCCCTTTTAGCTATTTTAATTATCTTATCCCTTGTATTTGCTGGTAAAGCACTTGGACTTGGGAACAGACTGGGAGAGTTTAGAGAATGGGTTGCCTCAAAAGGAGCCCTGGGCCCCATTATTTTTATGGGTGTTTATGCTATAGCAACTGTAATGGCAATACCAGGTTCAGCATTAACAATAATGGCTGGAGCTATTTTTGGCTCAGTTGTAGGTGTAATAACAGTTATATTTGGAGCAACCATTGGAGCTTCCTTATGTTTTTTAATCTCAAGATATCTTGCCAGAGACTTTATTGCATCGCTTTTGGAAAAGAACGGAAGATTTAAAAAGCTAGACGATATGACCGAAAAGAATGGCGCCATAATAGTTGCCATTACAAGACTTGTACCCCTCTTCCCTTTTAACCTGCTCAATTATGGTTTTGGACTCACCAAAGTTCCTTTTATAACTTATGTATTATGGTCTTTTATCTGCATGTTGCCAGGAACAATACTTTATGTGGTTGGAACTGATGCTGTTACTACCTCTATCCAGGAAGGCAAGGTACCCTGGGTGCTCATACTTATTGTTTTGTTAATATTTATAATTCTATTTTTTGTAGTTAAAAGAGCAAGAAAAAAGATTAAGGAATAATTATGTCTAGATTAAGTTTATCTCCAAAGGATATTTATAACCAAAAACTTCTAAGCAATGTGCATCCAGAAGATTGGCTTAACCCTGAACCTGAGCCAATTTACAACCTTGTTGTCATTGGTGCAGGTACAGCTGGTCTAATAAGTGCCATTATCACTGCCTCTCTTGGAGGAAAGGTTGCTCTTATTGAAAAGGACCTGATGGGTGGAGACTGTCTTAATGTGGGCTGCGTACCCTCCAAGAGCATTATTAAGTCTTCCAGAATAGCCCACACATTAAAAAATGCCTGGCTGTATGGTTTTGAAAGCCAGCAGGTGACAAAGTCAGCTTTTCCTAAAGTGATGGAAAGGATGAGAAGGATAAGAGCTAATCTCAGCCATAATGATTCTGTAAAAAGGTATTCTCAACTCGGTGTAGATGTGTTTTTAGGAGAAGGGTGCTTTGTTGGGGATAATGCAGTCCAAGTGGATGGAAAAGTCTTAAAATTCAAAAAAGCTGTCCTTGCCACTGGAGCAAGGGCTGTTGTCCCTGATATCCCTGGATTAAAAGAAAGTGGTTATTTAACAAACGAAACTATCTTTAACCTAGAAAAGCTTCCTGAACATATTCTTGTCATTGGTAGCGGTCCTATTGGATGTGAGCTTTCCCAAGCTCTTAGCAGGTTGGGCGCCAGAGTAACAATGGTAAAAAAATATTCAAGGGTTTTACCAAGAGAAGATATCGAAGCAGCAGAACTAGTAGAAGGTGTCTTAAAAAAAGATGGTATTGAAATGTTAAGTGAGTCAAAAGTGGTTGAAGTAAAAAAAATAAAAAATGGCAAAAAAGTGGTCTCTGTCCAAAAGATTAAAGACAAGGAGAGGATAAACATAGAAACTGATGAAATCTTGGTAGCTACAGGAAGAGCTCCCAATGTAGAAGGCCTGAATCTAGATGTAGTAGGGGTAGAATACGATTTAAGAAAGGGAATAAAGGTTAATGACTTTCTTCAAACCACCAATAAAAACATCTATGCTGCAGGTGATTGTTGTTTGAAGTGGAAGTTTACCCATGCAGCAGAAGCAACAGCTCAGATTGTGGTTCAAAATGCCCTTTTTAAGGGAAGAAAACGCTTGAGTTCTCTTGTCATACCCTGGTGTACTTATACTGACCCTGAAGTGGCACATGTGGGAATGTATGAAGAAGAGGCCAAAAGCAAAGGTTTGGCTGTGGAATATTTTAAATTTGACCTGCATGAAAATGATCGTGCACAAACTGAAAGTGAAACCCTTGGCTTTGTAAAAGTAATGGTTAAAAAAGGAACAGACAAAATCCTGGGAGCAACTATCGTAGCAGCACACGCAGGTGAAATGATAAATGAACTTACTATCGCTATGACCTATAACCTGGGGCTTAGGAAACTTGCAAAGGTAATACATCCCTACCCAACTCAAAGTGAAGCCATAAAACGGATGGCAAGTCTTTACCAGAAAAGCAGACTCACCCCGCTGGTAGCAAAGATTTTAAAGTGGTGGCTTAAGTTTCAAAGAAGATGAGCTTCTCTGCTGAAAACCACAAAAACCTTATTATAATTTTTACTCGCTATCCTGTTCCTGGAAAAACAAAAACACGCCTAATTACCAAGCTGGGCCCTGCAGGTGCAGCCAATCTACAAAGAGTGATGACTTCCTTTGTAGTTTCTCAGGTAAAAAAAACAAACCTACCTTTTAAAATCAAGTACACTGGCGGGACAAAAAGGGAAATGCAGGAGTGGCTGGGAGAAGATATTGTATATTCTAAACAGGGTAAGGGAGACCTGGGTGAAAAAATAAAACAGGCCTTTGCCGAAGGTTTTAAAGAAGGATTTACAAACATTGTCTTAATAGGAAGTGATTGTCCCAACTTGCGAGCCAAATTGCTTAAAAAAGCCTTTAAACTGCTTGCTAAATACAACTGTGTAATTGGGCCTGCTAAAGACGGTGGTTATTATTTGCTTGGATTAAACCAACCTATTCCGGAACTATTTGAAAACATAGACTGGGGAACCGGAAAAGTACTAAAACAAACCCTAGCTAAAGTTAAAAACTACAAACTTCTGCAAACTTTAAGCGATGTAGATAAATTTGAAGATATACCTAAAAAAATCTCTGTAATTATCCCCACCTTAAATGAAGAAAAAAATATTGCCTGCCTTTTAAATCAGCTAAAAAATGGATTTAATGTGGAACCTGTTATTGTAGATGGAGGTAGCAAAGACAATACCCTAAGCATTGTAAGGCAAATGAAGTGTAAAGTTGTTGTTAGCCCCTCTGGCAGAGCCAAGCAGATGAATAAAGGAGCAGCAATAGCAAGTGGCGATATACTCTTTTTTGCCCATGCTGATTCTATCTTACCTGACAACTGGGATATCTGCATTCGGGAAACTATAGAAAAAAAACAACCCCTGCTTGGTTTTTTTAAGTTTAAAATAGCCGAAAACATTAAAGGAAAAGCACTTATTGAATTTGGCACAAATATCAGAGCCAACCTGCTAAAAAAGCCATATGGCGATCAGGGTTTTTTCCTTAAAAGAGATGATTTTTTTTAAACTGGGATGCTTTCCTGAGGTGCCAATCCTGGAAGACTTACTTTTTGTAAAAAAAGCTAAAAGCAGAGGTAAAATAGCCTGTGCAGATGAATATCTCTTAACATCAGGCAGAAGGTGGAAAAAATATGGAGTATGGAAAACCACCTACTTAAATCAATGCGTACTTTTAGCAGCTTTCTTAGGCTATGACCTTAAACAAATAAGAAAGGCTTACCTATCAGGCAAAAATCCTCTTTTTAACCTGTAGGATAAGCTAATAAATTTTTTATAAGCACAACACAAAAAATTTATACTCCAGCCCAGCCTCTCTTAATCAAATAATCAAAAGTTATCAGCTTTTATCTCTAGCTTACAAGTTCAAATTGTTTACGCAAAGTATATTCTGCCTGTTTTCCCTTATTCCACAGTTGAACAGGCCTATAATATCCCACCACTCTGGTATAAACTTCTGCCTCCTGTCCACATTTTGGACAGGTAAAATGCTCCCCTTCCAGATATCCATCCTGCTTGCATACAGAAAAGGTAGGAGTAATGGATAGATAAGGCAATTTAGTATTGGAAAGGGATTTAACAATAAACTTTCTTAAACTTTCTTTATCGTAAACAGCCTCGCCCAAATAAACATGAAAAACAGTGCCACCTGTATAAAGAGGTTGTAATTTATCCTGATGCTCTAAAGCTCTAAAGATATCAGTGGTATAATCAACTGGTAAATTGGTGGAATTGGTATAGTAAGGAACACCATTACCAGAAGTATAAATATTGGCATAAAGAGACTTATCTATTTTAGCCAATCTAAAACTAGTGCCTTCAGCAGGAGTAGCCTCCAGGTTATATAGATTTCCAGTTTCTTCTTGGAATTTTCTGGTAAGTTCTTGCAGATGTTTTAATACTCTTTGCATCAGATTTACGCCTTCTTCGGTTTCAATACCTTTGCCTAAAAGATTCATGCAGGCCTCGTGACCTCCCACCAGCCCAATGGTACTAAAGTGATTTTTATATCCCACCTTTAGATAACGCTTGGTAAAGGGAAACATGCCCTTTTCTAAGTTGTCTGCAATAAGTTTGCGTTTAAATTCCAAAGAATCCTTGGCCAATTCAGCATACTCGCTAATCAAATGCAAAAAGTCTTCTTCATTCTGGGCAAGATAAGCCAGTTTAGGCAAGTTCAGGGTCACAACCCCAATGGAGCCAGTCAAATCTCCTGCCCCAAAAAGCCCACCTGTTCTTTTGCGGAGTTCTCTTAAGTCCATCTGTAAGCGACAACACATGGAGCGCACATCCTCTGGTTTTAGGTCTGAGTTAATAAAATTCTGAAAATAAGGCGCCCCATATTTTCCGGTAAGTTTTAAAATCAATTCCCCCACTTCACTTTCCCAGGGAAAATCTCTGGTCACATTATAAGTGGGAATGGGAAAACTAAAAATTCTGCCGTGATAGTCTCCCTCCAGCATCACCTCTAAAAAGGCCCTGTTTATCCATTCCATTTCCTTTTCAAACTCAGCATAGGTCTTGTCCTGCAACTTGCCACCTATAATTACTGGTTCGCTGGCAATATGAGCAGGTGGAACCAGGTCAAAGGTCAAATTGGTAAAAGGAGATTGTCCTCCCCATCTGGAAGTGGTGTTTAAATTAAACACAAATTTTTGAATGGCCTGCTTTACTTCCTCATAGCTAAGTCCATCATAGGCAACAAAGGGAGCCAGATAGGTATCCACATTGTTAAAGGCCTGAGCCCCTGCCCACTCATTTTGCAAGGTACCCAAAAAATTAACCATTTGTCCCAGAGCAGAATCAAAGTGTCTGGCAGGGCCTGCTGAACACCTGCCTTCCAGGTTAAATCCTTCCAGGAGCAAGTCCCTTAAACTCCAACCAGCACAATAACCTGCCAAGCCAAAGGAAAGGTCATGAATATGAAAATAACCCAGGTTATGGGCTTCTCGAATTTCTTCAGGATATTTTTCCAGAGCGTATCTGGCCTGTACAGAGCCAGAAAGGTGCAGCATCAATCCCTGAAAAGAGTGAGACAGGTTGGCGTTTTCATTCACTCTCCAGTCTTTTTTTTCCAGATATTCATCTATGACCTGACACACATCCAGAAAACTCTTTTTTTGTTCCCTTATTTCTCTTCGTTTCTCTCGATATAAAATATATTTTTTAGCTACTTCATAGAGCCTGTTTTCCATTAAAACCAATTCCACCATATCCTGAACCTGTTCCTGGTCCACCACGGAAAATTCCTTGAGCTTGGCTTCTACCTTTAAGGCCAATCTTTTGGCCAAAAGAGGGTCTTTAATCTGATTGGCCTTTAAAGCTTTTAAAATGGCCTGGGCAATTCTATCTACAGACCAGGTTTCCAGTCTTCCGTCTCTTTTTTTTATCTGCTCTGGCATAATTTATTCCTCCCTTTGGGGTTTATGTACTCTTGTAAATGCAGGGTAAAATTTGGGGGTAAATATTCTCTGGTTAGTTCCATATCTTTCTCTGTTAACAAAGGCACCTTGGTTAAACGAAAATAAAATTTATGTGAATATTTTTGAGCTAACGCAAAGATAGAAGTAAAATTAGCTTCTACTTCTTCTACGCTTACCTTTTTACCTGTCAGGGCTGAATACTTTTCAAAAGGACCTTTTACATCTATGGCCAGTAAATCCACCAAGTCTAAAGCCAAAAGCTTCTCCAAAACCTGAGGTTTAAAACCATTGCTATCCACCTTTACCAGATACCCCAGGTTTTTTAACTCCCTACAAAGCTCTTCCAAATAAGGCAACAAAGTCACTTCCCCACCGGTTAAAACCACTCCCTCCAGCCACTTTTGGTCTTTTTTAAGTTTACTTACGACCTCTTCCCAGGCTAAAGCAGGTAAAAGGTGGCCTTCCTGGGCCAGTTGCCAGTTATGACAGGTAGGACAAGCAAAATTACAGCCAGAAAAAAATAAAACTGCACTGATTTTTCCAGGCCAATCAATTAAGCTAAAAGGCAAAAACCCCTTTAGCTCTGCCAGGTCACTCATGTTCAACCTTATAGTTTCAATATGTTTAACCAAGCTTTTCTCTAAATCCTCGTTTAGAGAAAAGTAAGACCATCTCCAGGCAGGTCTTCCGGCTCACCCCACAAGCTTGGCCTTCCCATCTCTACCTGTAGAGACAGTGGCTGGTAAACAAGCTTGCCTTTAGAGGGGCTCACGGCGGCGGGACCGCTCCTGATTTGCACAGGATTCCCTATTAAGCCTAAATTAGGCACCTGGAGCACCCGAGATTGGCTTTTCATAACTCAAATAAAAAAAATTACGCAAATAAAAAGTTGTCAACAAACCAGAGGGTTAAAGAAAAAAATTTTTTTCTAAATTATATCAAAAGATTAAAAAAAATCTTTTTCTAGCCCCGGAGATACCAGGCCTGGTTCCTCTATCGGTCCCAGAAAGGGTTTCATTTCCTTTTCTAACAAGACCTTGCGGCCTTGAATTTTCAATTTGCCCTCAGCCAGCCAGCTAAGGGCCTGGGGATAAATGCGATGCTCCCAGCGCAAGATTCTAGCTCCCAGGCTATCTCCATCGTCTTCAGGCAAGGCAGGAACCACAGCCTGAATAATAATGGGTCCATTATCCATCTTTTCATCTACAAAATGCACCGTACAGCCCGAAAGTTTTACGCCATAATCTGCAGCCTGTGCCTGGGCATGAAGCCCTGGAAAACTGGGAAGTAAGGCAGGATGAATATTTAAAATCCTGTGCGGAAAAGTAGAAACAAAAAGGGGAGAAAGGATGCGCATAAATCCAGCCAAAACCACCACCTCTGCACCCACTCCCCTAATAATCTTTATTAGTTCCTGTTCAAACCTTTCTCTACTTGGGTATTGCTGGTGCTCTACCACTTCGGTTTTTAAGTTATGTTTTTTAGCTCTTTCCAGACCATAGGCCTCAGGATTATTGGAAATAACCACCTTTATCCTGGCCTTTAACTTTTCTTCTTCTATTTTATCAATAATGGACTGAAGGTTGGAGCCACTGCCAGAAATAAGTACAGCCAGGGAAAGCATTTACTTTTCTCCTCTAAAAAAGGTCAAAATTGCTTCTAACAAACCATCAATGGTATACTCTTTAGCTTCTACCTGGGGAGTAAAACCAAACTTTTTTAAGGTATTGGAAGTAATGGGACCAATGGAAGCGAAATTTAGCTTTGCTAATTCTTCTCTGGATACCTCATCTCCTATTAAATGAAAAAAGTTTTCCACTGTAGAAGAACTGGTAAAAGTAACCAGGTCCATTTCTCCCTCTTTTATCCAGCTTAAAAGCTCTTCTTTTTTTCCCTGTCCCAGCCTGGTTTCATATACAGGCAAAATATCCACCCGGGCTCCAGCCTTATTTAACTCTTCAGGCAACACTTCTCTGGCCTTTTTAGCTCTGGGGATTAAAACCCTTTTGCCCTTAATTCCCAGCTTTAAAAGACCAGCAACCACCTCTTCAGCCACATATTTGGGAGGTACAAAATCAGGATAAATACCTACTTTTTGGAGTTCCTGGGCAGTGGCTGGACCAATAGCTGCCACCAAAAGTCCACCCAGGCTGCGGGCATCCATATTGGCTTTTCTAAGTTCTTGCCAGAAATACTTCACTCCATTTACAGAAGTAAAAATAAGCCAGTCATAAAACTCTAAATTGGCCAAAGCTTGGTGCAACAGACTATAATCAGAGAGGGGAACCACCTCAATGGTTGGGCATTCCAGCACACACGCCCCTAAAGCAGCTAGCTTTTGCTTAAATCCACTAGCCTGCTGCCTGGCTCGCGTAACCACAACCTTTTTACCCAACAGAGGTCTTTTCTCAAACCAATCCAGAGTATTTTTTAAAGTCACCACCTCTCCAACCACAATCAAAGAAGGAGCTTTAAACCCCTTTTCCTTGGCCTCTTGAGCCACTTTTTCCAGAGTGGAAACCAAACTACGCTGTTTGCAGGTAGTACCCCAGTGGACCAGGGCGACAGGCATATCTTTAGACATCCCGGCCTGTTGTAGATTGCTGGCTATCGAAGGTAGATTTTTTACGCCCATAAAAAAGACCAGGGTACTTTTACTTTCCACCAGGGCCTTCCAGTTGATTGCACTTTCGGGCTTTTTGGGATCTTCATGCCCGGTAATAAAAGAAACCGAAGAGGCAAAGCGCCTGTGAGTAAGAGGAATTCCAGCATAGGCAGGTGCAGCCACGGCTGAAGTTACGCCAGGCACCACTTCAAATTCAATGCCTGCTTCCACCAGTTCTTCTGCTTCTTCTCCACCCCGGCCAAATACATAAGGGTCTCCTCCCTTTAACCTGGCTACAACCTTACCTTCTCTGGCTTTTTCTACCAAAAGCTCATTTATCTTTTCCTGGGGTAAAGTGTGATCTCCCCCCTTTTTACCCACATAAATAATTTCTGCCTGAGGACAAAAATTTAAAAACTCCTCATTGGCCAGATAGTCATAAACCACCACCTGAGCCTGCTCTAAAATCTCCTTGCCCCTTAAGGTGAGCAAACCAGGGTCCCCGGGACCTGCACCAATTAAATATACCTTTCCTTTACTCATACCCCATCCTTAGACAATACTTTTAAGCCTGTTATAAAGCTTTTCTATCTTTTCCCTTTTTTCCTTATACTCAGCTTGTTTTGTTTTTTCCTTTTCCACCACTTGTTGTGGGGCTTTATTTAAAAAACCAGGATTGTTTAATTTCTTCTCTATTATGGTCAGTTCCTTATCAATCTTGGCAAACTCTTTTTCCAGGCGAGAAAGCTCAGCCTCAATATCCACCAACCCCTTTACTGGGACGAAAAATTCATACCCTTTAGCCACAAATCCTGCACACCCCTCAGGCTCTTTTAAGTCGCTCTCCACCTGCATATCTTCCAGTCTGGCCAAAAAGGTAATGAGCTCTCTATGAACTTCTAAAAATTCTCTGTCTTTGGGTTCAGCAACTCTGCCCAGTAATTTTACCTTTGTACCCAGGGAAATACCCAGTTCTGCCTTAATATTTCTCACTCCAGAAATAACTTCCTGCAAAAACTGCATTTCTTCTACTACCTTAGGCTTTATACATTCAGGCCTAAAGGGAGGATAGGGCAATTTTGAAAGGTTCTCTTCTTTTACTCCAGGCAAATAGGTCCAGACCTCTTGGGTTACAAAGGGAATAATGGGATGCAGTAAAACAAGAGTTTCTCCCAGGACCTGGCGCAAACAGGTTTTGGCCATTAGTTTAGCTTCCTTATCCTCTCCATACAGTACTGGTTTTATAAGTTCCAAATACCAGTCACAAAATTCATGCCAGACAAATTGATACAATACCTGGGCTGCTTCGTTAAAATTATAGCTTTCAATGGCAGATTTTACTTTTTCCTTAACCTCTTCTAAGCGATGTAAAATCCATTCATGCACTAATCCCTTTACATTTTCCAACTCACATTCAAAACAATTTTCATCTAAATTCATTAAAGCAAATCTAGAAGCATTCCAGATTTTATTGATAAAGTGTTTATAGCCTTCAATACGCTCTTCACTGAGTTTTATATCTCTGCCCATGGCAGCAAAGGCAGTGAGAGTAAACCTCAAGGCATCTGTTCCATACTTATCAATCATAATCAGAGGATCAATTACATTGCCCTTGGACTTGCTCATCTTTTGTCCCTGGGCATCTCGAACCAAAGCATGAATATAAACATCCTTAAAGGGCACATCCTGCATAAAATGCAGGCCCATCATCATCATACGCGCTACCCAGAAAAACAAAATATCAAACCCGGTAACCAGCACAGAAGTGGGATAAAACACTTCCAGTTCTTTGGTCTTATCTGGCCAGCCCAGGGTAGAAAAGGGCCAGAGAGCAGAAGAAAACCAGGTGTCCAAAACATCTTCTTCTTGCTTTAAGTTAGCACTTCCACACCCAGGGCACTGAGTTAAATCCTCACGGGAAACACTTAATTCCCCACACTCCTCACAGGTCCAGGCAGGAATGCGATGTCCCCACCAGATTTGTCTGGAAATACACCAGTCCCGAATATTGTCTAACCATTCAAAATAGGTTTTGGTCCAGTGTTCAGGGAAAATTTTGGTCTCACCTTGAGCCACAGCCTCTCTTGCTCTTTTGGCCAGGTCCTTTACCTTCACAAACCACTGCTTGGAAACATAAGGTTCAATCACAGTATGGCAACGATAACAGTGTCCCACACTGTGCCTATGTTTTTCTTGCTCTAGCAAATACCCCTGCTCAGCCAAACGCTCCAGGATTTTTTTCCTGCACTCAAACCTATCTAAACCAGCAAACTCTCCAGCTTCTGAAGTCATCTTGCCCCAGTCATCAATCACCTTTACCAAAGGCAAATTGTGTTTACGTCCCAGTTCAAAGTCATTCACATCATGGGCAGGAGTTACCTTTAAGCAGCCAGTACCAAACTCCCTGTCCACATATTCGTCTGCAATAATTGGAATTTTTCTACCCACCAAAGGCAAAATCACCTTTTTGCCTATCAGGTGTTTATAGCGCTCGTCTTCTGGATGTACAGCCACAGCTGTATCTCCCAGCATGGTTTCAGGTCTGGTAGTAGCAACCACTACTTCTCCAGAACCATCCTCCAGAGGGTAGCGTAAATGATAAAGACCGCCATCAATATCTTCATGCTCCACTTCCAGATCAGCTAGAGCTGTATGGCATCTGGGGCACCAGTTAATAATGTAATCACCTTGATAAATAAGCCCTTCTTCATAAAGGCGGACAAAAACTTCTCGCACTGCTCTGGACAGACCTTCGTCCATGGTAAAGCGAAGCCTGGTCCAATCTACAGAAGCACCTAATTTTTTTACCTGGTTTAAAATTTTATTGCCATATTCCTCTTTCCACTGCCAAACTCTTTCTACAAACTTTTCTCTGCCCAGGTCATCTCTGGTTTTGCCCTCTTGAGCCAGTTGCCTTTCTACCACATTCTGGGTGGCAATACCTGCATGGTCAGTACCAGGTACCCACAAAACATCGTAGCCCAATTGGCGATGAAAACGGCATAAAATGTCCTGCAAGGTGATATTAAGGGCATGCCCCATATGTAAGGTACCTGTAACATTAGGGGGAGGAATCACTATAGAATAAGGTCTTTTGACCTTTTCCACTTCTGGAGTGAAGGTTTTATTTTCTTCCCAATAACTAATCCACTTGTCCTCTATGTCCTTGGGTTCATAACCTTTTGCCAATTCTTTTACTGCCATCTACCCTCTCCTAAGTGAAGTTTCTGCTTTGCCAAATTGCTTCTTTGGTTATTGTGCCTTGCCTAAAAAATCAAGTTATTAACCAATAAAAAACTTATCAGTCCAGGCTTAATGCTTGCTTTTTTAACAGTCCTCTTTAAAGTAAGTCCTATGCAACCTTATATTGGGCTCTTCTGGGATGAATCTCACCTCTGGGGAATCTTAGTCTATCACTTTTTAAAACATTCCCGGGCAAAGTTTGTCCCTATTACAGCTAAAGAAATTGCTGCGGGCAAGCTAAACGACCTAAAACCCCAATGGCTCATTGTGCCTGGAGGCTGGGCCAGTTTAAAATTTAAAAAATTGGGAAGTGAGGGACAACAGGAAATAAAAAGCTTTTTGACCAAGGGTGGGAACTATCTTGGTTTTTGTGGCGGAGCAGGCCTGGCTTCAAGCTCTCCCAACTCCCTGGGCCTTTGCCCGCTTAAACGCAAAGAATTTAAACAAAGGCTGCCCAACTTTAGTGGAGATATCTGGTGCAAGGTCTTCAGTCTGGACAGGGAATTGCTTTTTCCAGTTTGGTGGCCTTCCCAGTTTGAGTGGGAATCCCATCATCCCCATCTGGAAGTGTTAGCTACCTATCAAAGGCCAGGTACAGACTTCTGGGTAAGTGATTTAAAGTTAGAAGATTTAAATCCAGGGGAGCTAAAAAAATGGGAAAACCTCTATGCCATAAACCTGGACCCTCTTCTTTTAACTGAGGAACCCTGTATCATTAGAGGCGATTTTGGAAAGGGAAAATATATTTTGAGCTACCCCCATTTAGAAACTCCCAACTCACCTCAGGCCAATACCTATCTTCAACAGCTTTTAGCCCTATCTCCTGCTTTTATACCGGATTTGGACTTTTTCTCTTCTACCCCTAAAAACACCTTCTTAGGTCATTGGAAAAAACAACTTTTAGACCTGATTGCCCTGGGAGAAGCCCATTTTCTACTTTTTAAGAGACGAAAATGGTTACTGGCCTGGAGAAGAGGAATTCCAGGTTCTTTTTTCAACTTCTTACTGGCCCTAATGTCCTTTTTAGAAGATGTGCCTGAAAACTTTTTGACCGATGAACAAAAGCAAAAAATAGAAGCTTTAAGCCAAAAGTTCCTGCACTTAAGTACCAGGTTTATTCTTAAAGAACGCTACCTTTTGAGCAAAACGCCCTCCACCCCCATAGCCAGTTCCAACTCTGAACAACAAAAACTCAAAAAATATCTTTTTGGCTCCTTTCCTGGCTACGGAGGTATTTATGGAGAACTAATCAACCTGCTGGATGAACTGGCTTTAGCCAAAGCCTGTCTAGAGACGAGCCAAAATCTTCTTCAATAGTTCTCTGGACCTGGCCTCATCACCTAAAAGGCCAACCCTTATATAAATCTTAGAAGTATGTCTGCTAATTCCTTCTATTTCTATCCAGATTTTTGTATCATCCAGAAAACTAGATTCTATATTAGCTTTATTAAGCTCAAGTTGGTCTTTATAAATAGGCAGCCCCATTCCCTTTAAGGCACTTAAACTTGCCTTATGTACTTTAGTATAATAAGCATTTACAGTATGAACAATCCTTCCTTTGTAATAAATAGCACCACCAGCACCACCAGCTCCTCCTACAAGCAACCAGAAACACCCACTAAGACCAAAAGTTAAAACCAGGAGAAACAATAGCTTTACTTTTAAAAAATTATTTTTCATCTTTCCACCCTCTCTAGAATAAATTGTTTAACCCTGCTGGTTACCTCTTTTACCTCAGGCAAGGGAGGTAAAAGGGTATTTAGCCGATTGAAATAGTCCCTTTCCTCAAATAAACTAAAGGTAGTGGGGAAATTGAAATCATAAACCCAGGAAAGCAAAAGCAACTTAAAGTCATTAACATACTGCATAGAGTTATAATTAACCAATTCCTGTCGGTACAGAGGAGCCAGGACCTGAGCACTTATCTTATCTGGTTCATCCAAAAGATTTAAAGTGACCACTTCATTTTTTTTACCATTACTTAAGTAGGAAAGAAGTACTTCAAAAATATCCAGTTTATCAGCGTCTCTTAAAGCAAAAACAATCTTTTTTACTTCTGCTGGAACTCTAGCAGGTACACTTAATTTATTATGCAAAATTACACTTACCAGTATCTTAGATTTTATATTTTTATCCAAACCAGAAAGCACACCCTCTTTTTTTAAAATCTTTACTCCCAACCTGCCATGATCCTCAGAGATATTGTCCTTAAAAGTTTTATATACCTTATATTGTTCAAATCTTCCAAGGTCATGGAAAAGTCCTGCCAGACTTAAAGCAAAACCATCTTCTCGAGAAAATTTTTCCTTTAAAGCAATCTTACAGGCATACTCATAGACCCGTAAGGAATGTTTTTGTTTTAAAAGAATGTTTTCCTGTTCTTTCTGATTTAAAGAATAAAATCTCTTAGTGTACTTTTTAAACCACTTTAAAAAAGGCTTTATTTCCTGTTCCAAAACCATTTTCGCTTCCCAGACTTAGAATACCTGCTCGCATCCTCTTTAAAAATACCTTTCGGGCCAAAGAGAAAACGCAAATAAAGAACAATAACCCCCAAGATAAGTCCTACAAAGGCAAATTTGCTTACGCTAAACCAAAAACCTGCCTCATAACCAGGACCAAAGGGCCAATATCGCCAAAAGGGCAATTTAGCGCTGAAAATAGGAAAAAAACTCTGGATGGACCAGAAGCTCAAAGCCATCTTCAACCTCATTTACAGCAATAACCATCTCTGGATTTAAACCCACATCCAAAGCCACTTCCTGGATTCTATACACTTCTTGCTCTAAATCCTGATTGTTTTCCTGAAACTTACTTACTAAAATCCAATCTGTTAAATTTTCACTCATAAATATCTCCTTCTTTTAATCAACTAAAGGCCAGGGAGTACACCCTCTAGCAGGGGCATAGCCCTTATAAAAGGCCTCGTAAAGAGAAAAAAATAAGCGTTTGTGCCTGGAAGAAATCAACTGGCCATTGGGACAGCTAAGCTGATGAAATCTCCTACTATAACTATTTCCCAGATAAGAACGCCTGGCTAAAGGCAACTCCAGTAATTTGGCCCAAAAGCCTTTTCTTAACCTCATCGCCTCTTGCTGCGCTTTTAACAACCGGGGATAAAACACTCCCTTGTGCTCAAAATAAAAGGCAAAGCCCTGAGCCAGCATTTCCCTGTTTATCCAATTTCCATCAGCAGTGTAAACCTGTGCAATTATGCGTCCAAACCTATCTTTTTCCACTTCTTCTAACTTTAATTTTTTACCCTTAACCAGTTTAAACAAAAAATATTTCGCTTCTCTGGCAAAGTACTGGTCTT
Organism: Desulfonauticus sp.; assembly: GCF_055126295.1. Lineage (NCBI taxonomy): Bacteria > Pseudomonadati > Thermodesulfobacteriota > Desulfovibrionia > Desulfovibrionales > Desulfonauticaceae > Desulfonauticus > Desulfonauticus sp. The sequence continues at coordinate 55,117 of NZ_JBSRHE010000007.1, forward strand.
TGCCTTTTCCATGTCCCAGTTCAGGGGCATCAATACTTTTTAAACGCAACTTCAAACCATTGCTTAAAAAAAGCGTATCCCCATCAATAGCAAACCTGGGGAACACCCAAATTGTCTGGGCAAAACTAAAACAAGGAAAAAATAAAATAAGGGCTAGGCCCAAAAAAAGACCTGCCCCTTTTTGCCTGTTAACTTTCATAATAGGATTTCAAACAACTGCTACGCATGGGATGCCTTAACTTACGCAAGGCTTTCGCCTCTATCTGTCTAATTCTCTCCCTGGTTACATTAAAAAGTTTACCCACTTCTTCTAAAGTGTGATCAGACTTTTCACCTATACCAAAGCGCTTGCGTAAGACCTGCTCCTCTCTGGGAGTAAGGTCAGATAGCAACTTATCAATAAGTTCAGACAATTTGGTGTGTACCACCTCTTCTGCTGGAGCTACAGCCTTTTTATCTTCTATAAAATCGCCCAAACTGCTATCTTCCTCATCTCCAATGGGGGTTTCCAAAGAAATGGGTTCCTTGGCAATACGCAGAACCTTTTTCACCTTCTCCACTGGATAATCCATTCTTTCTGCAATTTCCTCTGGAGTAGGTTCACGCCCCAATTCCTGCACAAGGTAACGAGAAGTCCTGACCAATTTGTTAATGGTCTCTATCATATGCACAGGAATACGAATGGTCCTTGCCTGGTCCGCAATAGCCCTGGTTATAGCCTGCCTAATCCACCAGGTGGCATAAGTGGAAAACTTATACCCCCTCTGATATTCAAACTTATCCACAGCCTTCATCAAACCAATATTACCTTCTTGAATTAAATCCAGAAACTGCAGTCCTCTATTGGTATATTTCTTGGCAATACTTACTACCAAACGCAGATTTGCCCTAATCAACTCCTGTTTAGCCCTTAAAGCATCTTTATAACCCTTTTCTATTCTCCACAAAACTTCTTCTAAATCGTATACATCGTGTTTACATTTTTCTTCCAATCTTTCTAAAATTTCTTTTTTAGCATAAATCATTTCTTTAAAAGAAAACAATTCCTCTACTGTCATATTAAGTTCATCTGCAGCTACTACTGGATTTATTTCTCTCTTTTCCAACTTTTCAAATAGGCTAAAAACCTCTTCCTGTGTTTTACCTAAAGAGATTATATAAGCACTTATATCTCGCATACAGTTATGCATCTGCCTTACATAATCTCTAACCATTTCTATCAATCTATCTACCAATGTTTTTTCCAGTTTTATACTACATAGCCTATCCACAACTTCTTTCTTATAATCTATAATTCTTTGCTGAATGGCAAAAACTCTCTTTTCTAAAGTAGCAGTGTCATCCAACCTATCGTAAATAGTTTTTTTCTTTTTATAAATTTGCTTAATTTCATCTAAATACTTAATTACCCTTTGCCTTTGATTCATTTCTTCTTCTGCAGGGTCGTCCTCTTCAATTGTCTTAACCACATCTTTTAATTTTACCTTTTCTTTCTTTAAATCTTCACCTACTTTTATAAGTTCTTCTACTACTACGGGAATTTCTACTAAAGCATATAAAACTTCCAGTTCGCCAGCTTCTATCTGTTTGGCTATAGCTACTTCCCCTTCTCTATCCAAAAGGGCAGCAGCTCCCATTTCTTTTAAATACATACGAACAGGGTCTTTTCCACCTCCAACATCTTCTTCTAAATCTTCTTCTGTAACGCTTTCTACTATATCAGAGGTGTCCTCTGGAACTACACAAATGGGTCTTCCAGCCTTTTCATCCACAATAGTAATGTCCAGCTGGTCAAAAATAGAAATAATTTCTTCTACTTGCTCGGGACTATTGACATCTTTGGGAAGAGCTTTATTTAACTCTTCAAAAGTTAAAAAGCCTTTTTTCTTGCCTTCAGCAATAAGAGCTTTAATTTGTTGGACGTCCTTTAAAGATTTCATACTCCCCCCTTCCGCTATTTAAATTTTCAAACCTCTTGCTCAGCAAATTCTTTTTGTAAAAGGCCCAAAATTCTTTTGGTTTCAGCTAAATCTCCCCTTCTTTGAGCTCTAGCTAAAGCCAAAAACAAATTTTGCTTGCGCAATTTTTTATCCTTATTCAGCATTTTCTGGCGTAACTCTTTTAATAGTTCTTTTTTTTTATCCTGGAAAAAATCTTCTCTTAACTTACTCTGAAAGTAAAAGTTACTCTCCTCAGGGGTAAATTCCCTTACATCTGAATCCTGTATTAACTTTTGCCAAAACACCCTGGCTTCTTTACTCTGAAAAAAATGCTCCACCCCCTCTTCAGCCAATTCCCTGGCTTCCTTGGGGAAAATAACTCCTATCAACAGGACTTCTTTGTCCCAGGGGGTAAAGTGTTCTTTTTCCTTTTTCTCGGCAATTTCTAACTTATTGTCTATAATATCTAAACTTGCTCGTAATTCTTTTTCGCTTATCTTAAGACCTGTAGCTATGGCTGAAAGATAAAACCCCTTTAATTTGAAATCTCTTACTTTTTTTAGAAAATCTTTAATCCAGCTAGCTTGCTCTCTGGGAGATTTATTTTCTCTAACCATTTTTAAACAATAGGCAAGACCTTCCTGACCTTGAGAGAGAACTTCTTGCAGATGCTCTGGACCATATTTTTTTAAAAAGCTATCCGGATCTTCTCCTTCTGGCAGCAGAGCCACTGCACAATTTATTCCTTCAGCCAGCAACATTTCAGCACTGCGCCAAGCAGCTTTTTTCCCTGCAGCATCTCCATCCAGAAGCAAAATCACCTTTGAAGCCAATTGGGCAAGCTTTAAGACCTGCTCCCTGGTCAAGCTGGTCCCTAAAATAGCACAACTGTTTTTAAATCCAGCCTGCACCAAAGCCAAAACATCCAGATAACCTTCACTCAAAATAGCTTCTTTTTCTTTAAGAATATGGGACCTGGCTTCATAAAGGCCGTATAAATGCTCACCTTTTTTGTAGATAAGACTTTCATTGCTATTTAAATACTTGGGGTCTCCCTCCCCTAAAACCCTTCCTCCAAAGGCAATGGTTCTCCCCTGTAAATCCCTTATGGGGAACATCAACCTATCTCGAAAACGGTCATAAACCTGGCCTTTATCATTTTTGACCAAAAGTCCACTCTGGACAGCCAGGTTAATATCTATGCCCTTGCTTTGAAAATATTTTTCCAAACCATGCCAGTCAGCAGGACTATATCCCAAAAGAAAAGTTTTCTGCACCAGCTCTGATACCTGTCTAGAAGCTAAATATTTTCTGGCCTTAACTCCATTTGAAGATTGCAGTTGCTTTTTAAAAAAATCTGTAGCCAGCTCATAAAGTTCGAAAAAAGTTTTTCTGGAACTACTTTTTCCCTTACCAAGATAAAATTTAATCCCTGCTTCTTCAGCCAGGTCTTTTAAAGCTTCTTTAAACTCCAAACCATTTATTCTCTGATAAAAGGAAATAACATCACCAGCAGCCTGACAGCCAAAACAATAAAAAAAACCCTTCTCTGGATTTACATTAAAGGAAGGTTTGGTTTCCTGATGAAAGGGGCAAGGAGCTACATATCGCCCCCCTACCTGACGCAATTCTACATAACGACCTACAATTTGAACAATATCCAGACGTTCTTTAATTTCTGTTACTAATTCTTCTAAATCCATATTAGTTTTTGAGTTTGACAATGGTTGCTCCTTCTCCGCCTGCTTCTAAAGGAGCAAAAGAAAACTCTTTGACCACAGAATGATTACGCAAATGTTGATGAACAGCTTGTTTAAGAACTCCGGTTCCCTTGCCATGGACTATTTCTAATTCTTGAACTCCTTTTAAAAGAGCACCATCTATGTATCTATCTACTTCCATTAAGGCTTCTTCCACTGTAAGGCCGCGTACATCCAGTTTTAAAGGCAACCTGCTGGAGGCAGACACTTTGACTTTAATGGATTGGTCTTTTTGCTCTTTTTTTGTTAATGGCGCCAAATTAGAAAAATCACTCCACAAACTAATTCCGCCCAAATCCACCTTACACTGCTGTTTTTTTTCATCTATTTCCAAAATTTTAGCTTCCTTATTCCAGGGTAAATACAAACATTGAGTATCTTTTTTCGGTACAAAAGCTTCTCTGCTCTTCTGTATTTTATTCGGCTCTTTTACCTTATCTCTTAACTTGCTCAATTTTTCTAAGGCCAACTTGCGAGACAGTTTTTCTTTTTTCCACTGGGTTAAAATAGTAGTTTTGGCCTCTTGAATTTCTTTTTCCAGGGAATGTTTTTCTTCTTTTAATCGCTTTAAGGCCTTTTTCAGTTTGCTAACAATCTTTTCTCTTTTTTGCTTAAACTTTTCCAGCTCCTGCTCTTTCATCCATACCAGCTTATTAAGCCTCTCCAGCAAGGCTTCCTGTTGCTTACCCTCTCCTCCTAAAAGTTTACTGGCCTTGTTCAGTACTTCTGGCAACAGTCCAATGTTTTTAGCCACCTCCAGAGCATAACTGGCTCCCACCTGGTCATAGGTAAGCTGGTAAAGGGGCTTTTTGGTCTGAGGGTCAAAAAGGACAGAAGCCACCCTCAACTCAGGTGAACTTACAGCATACAACTTCACTCCAGGGAAATGGGTAGCACAAAGCAACCAGCTACCTTTTTCCAGAGCATATTCCATAACGGCCTGAGCCAAGGCAGCCCCCTGGGCCGGGTCAGTGCCAGCACCAAATTCATCTAAAATGAGCAAGGAAGAAGAGTCCAAGACCGGCAAACATTCTTTTAAAAAACTAACCTGGGCAGTAAAAGTACTAAGGCTTTCCTCCAGGCTTTGTTCATCTCCAATTATAGTCCAGATATGGGCAAAATAGGGGAGCTTACTTTCTTTAGCACAAGGGACAGGTAAGCCACAGCTAACCATAAGGGCAATGAGCCCCAGGGTTTTTAAACAAACGGTTTTCCCTCCTGCATTGCCCCCGGTTATTATCAAACCCTTTTGTCCTGGCTCCAGAACTATATCTACAGGTACAACCTTTTGCTTTAAAAGCACCAGAAGTGGATGCCTGGCCTCTTTTAACTCTAATTTTTCCTCACTTGTTAAGTTAAGAGGATTTGCCTGTAGTTTTATCCCCACTTTTATCTTGGCCAAAAATACATCCACCAGCACCAGAAAGTTATAACAGGCATGCAAGGCTTCTTTTTCCTGTCTTGCCAGCTGGCTCAAATACTCTAAGACCTTTCTCTGCTCTTCTTTTTCTGTAATTTTTAACTGCTGCAGATGATTATTTAGCTCCACCAAAAAGTAAGGTTCAAAATAACAGGTTTCTCCACTTTGAGAATAGTCATGGACAATACCCTGCAACTTACCTTTAAAGTTAGTTTTTAAGGCCAAAACATATCTATCAGCAGCCAGAGTCAAATACTCATCCTGCAGGTAGTGACTGATCTTTTCATCCTGGAGAAACCTTTCTACCTTTTTCCTGCACCTGGCGTGAATGCTTCTAATTTCCTGGCGCACCGCATAAAGACCAGGAGAACTCTCATCCCGCAGTTCACCTTCCTTAGATAGACAACGAAAAATAGCCTGTTTTAGTTTAAGAGGTTCTTCTATGCTCTCCCAATACTGGGTTAAAAGAGAAAGGGAGAGGGATTTCCCTTTTTCTAACCAGCTAAAAACCTTGTCTTGCTCTACAAAAAAACTTTGCAACCCCCAGAGGTCTTCCAGACTAAAAATAAAAATTTCTTTCTCTAAAGAAGAGAAAAGAGGAGATAAATCTGGAAAAAAATTCAAATTAAGGGGCTGATGAACAAAAAGCTCCCAAAATTCCCGAAGCAAATTCTGACTTTCATTGATATCTTGCAGGGAAGAATAGGGTTTTAAATTACTAAAAAAAGACTTCCCTCCCTCTGAAGAGGTTCCTTGCTGAAAAAACTGGAGCACCTTTTCTAGCTCCAGGGCTTTTAAGGTTTTGGGGTGCATAGTATATGGATTTTAAGAAGAAAGTTTTTCTCGAACCAATTGACTTAGTTGCTTACCATCCACCTGGCCAGGATACTTTTGCATTAGATAAGACATTACCTTGCCCATATCCTTAAGACCAGCAGGCTTTAACTCCTTAAGGGCATTTTCTATCGCCTCTTCCATTTCTTGGGCAGACATCTTTTGAGGCAAATAAGACTTTAAAATCTCCAGTTCTTGTTCTTCTTTTAAGGCTAAATCTTCTCGACCACCCTGCCTAAATTGAGTGGCAGCATCTTCTCTTTGCTTGGCCTCTTTACTTAAAACCTTTAGAATTTCTTCCTCAGTCAGAGGACGCTTTAATTCTACTTGTTTGTTTTTTAAGGCTGTCTTGACCATACGCAAGACAGCCACTTTTAATTCTTCTTTAGCCTTTAAGGCCTGCAAAAAGTCTTTTTCCAGTTGAGTAACTAAAGACATTACATGGACCTTAATTTGCGCAATTTTTTCATCAAGCGCTTCTTTGCTGCAGCTTCTTTTTTTCTGCGCTGCACGCCAGGCTTTTCGTAGTGTTGCCTTTTTTTCAACTCAGAAAGAATCCCAGCTTTTTCCACCTGTTTCTTAAACTTACGCAAGGCAAACTCAAAATTCTCTTCTCCGCTTAAAAAAACTCCTGGCAAAAAAATCACCCCCTTTATCTAAAAAAATCGTTCTCTTTTAATGCTGAAAAAAGAAAAAGGCAAGGAAAAAGACTCCCCTTTTCCCTTGCCTAAAAATAACCAATTCTTTTAATGAGCCTTACTTCTTTTCTCTTTCAAAGTATCGGCAATGGATTTAAAAACTACAACTGCTACCCCTGTGCCAATAACAGCTAAAACTCCATAAAGCACGCCAAAGAAAATGGCATGGTCTGGAGACCACCAGGGAAGGTCTTGGGGCAACATGCTTTGAATGGTCTCACCATGTAACATCGTTTTCTGACCTCCTAAAAACTACTTAACAGCATCTTTAAGCATCTTGCCAGCGCGGAACTTTACCACCTTACAGGCAGGAATTTGAATTTCTTCTCCTGTACGAGGGTTGCGACCTGTTCTAGCTGCTCTTTCGCCTACCTCAAAAGTACCAAAACCGGTCAAGGTCAATTTCCCCTCTTTGACCAAAGCCTCTTCCACAGAAGCCAAAAAAGCATTTAAAGCCTTTTCAGCAGCAGCCTTTGTTAAACCTGATTTCTCTGCAATCATGGCAATAAGATCGCCTTTAGTCATTATCAGTTCCTCCTTTTAAAACTTTTAGACCAAAAAATATCCCTACCCCTTTGATTATGCCTTTTTAAACAACTACAAAGCTAGCCAAAACAAAATTTTTAAGGTTTAGTCAAGATAAATTTAGGTTTTTGGCTAAAAAGTTATCTTTTTTCTAAAAAAATTTTAGTGCCAACCTAAAAAAATCCTCTTTACTTAAGTCTTCTGGTCTAACTCTGGGGTCCAGGTTTAATTCTTCTAGTTCTTTTTCCACTTTATATCCCAGATAATTACGCAGGATTCTTTGTAATTGCTTTCTTCTCTGCTGAAAAACCACTTTTAAACACTTTTGTAAAGATTTTTTTTCCCTTGTATCTATTTCAACTTTTCGAGGATAAAAAATTAAAACCGAAGAGTAGACCTTGGGAGGAGGGAAAAAAACTCCAGGAGGTACAGAAAAAAGAATTTTAGGTTTACTAAAAAACTGTAACCAAACACTTAACAAACCATATTGCTTGTTGCCTGGCTTAGCTACAATCCTTTCTGCCACTTCCTTTTGCACCATAAATACAGCTAGTTCATAACTAAAAAGTTCACTAAAAATATTCCACAGCAGCGGAGAAGCCACATTGTAGGGAAGGTTCCCTACTAGTTTTAATTTTTCAAATCTATTTAAACGTTTCCAGTCAAAAACCAGGCCATCTGCACAGATTAAGCTTAAAAGTGGTAATTTCTGCCTGAGTGCTAAGCAAAGCTCCCAGTCCTTTTCCAGAGCAAAAAAATATCTATAGGGACTTTCTTCTAAAAGAAAAGTAAGTGCCCCCCTGCCCGGGCCTATTTCTAAAACAGTATCTTCTGGCTCTAGATTGAGGGCCTTTACGATTTTTGCACAAATATTTTTATCTTTTAAAAAGTGTTGTCCTAAACTCTTTTTAGGAAAATTAGGGGTTAACAAGATTATATTTCTTCTCCAATCTCTTTTGGTTATACTTTTTTAAAACCTTTACAAAGATAAAATAAGTTAAAATAGCCGCAGGTAGTCCCAAAATAGCACCACCTAAACACATCATTCCAAAGACATCCCAGCCAGCCTTTAATATCTCTTTCATCTCAAAGGAAGTTAAACTATAGGCGACTTCTCCTGGCCAGAAAAACTTCCCTACCAGATAAAAAAGATAATACAAAAAAGGGATATTTAAAGGATTGGAGACCCAAGTACCCAAAGCTGCACCCAGTTTATTGCCTTTAACCAAAAAGGCCAGACTTACTGCAGTCACTATTTGAAAAGGCACTATGGGTAAAAATCCCACAAAAACACCCACAGCTAAACCCAGGGCCACTTTATGGGGATGCGCTCTAATTCTTAAAATCCTCAAATACCAATAGCGGACATACCTCTTCAACCTATAAAAAAGCGTACTCACCTCTTCCTCTGTTATTTGGAATAGAGAGGAATTAAGAAGATTTTCCAGGCAGGTCAAACAAAAATTAGGGTAAAGAATCCAGGGCCTGTTCAATAACTTCCAGGGACGGGCGTCTGTTGATATCTTCTACATAAATCCAGCGAATAATCCCCTGTTTATCAATTAAAAACAAAGCCCTTTCTGCCACTCCATCGCCTCTAAGCACTCCATAAGTAGAAGCCACTTGACCGTGGGGCCAAAAGTCAGAAAGCACAGGGAACCATACTCCACCCATCTCCTTTACCCAGGCATAAAGGGTAGGTACATTATCCACACTAATACCCAGAATAACAGTATTGTGCTGGTCAAAAATAAACTTAGTCAGATTATACCCTGGCCACTGATCCGAACACACTGGCGTCCAGGCAGCAGGCACAAAGGAAAGCAATACATTCTTCTTACCCCGAAAATAAGAAAGGCGCACCTTTTTCCCTGAGATAGAAGGAAGTTCAAAATCAGGAGCCAGCTCTCCCACTTTGACCTTAAGCACACTATCACGCGGTTTTAGTTTACCCACCTGATAGATATTTAAGGCCTGGCTTAAGGAAAAGGCAGAGAAAAAAATCACCACACTAAGAAAAATTGTTTTTAATTTGAACATACAATTTCTTCCAATCCTGTAATTCTCCTGCATGCATATAAACAACCCGGAACCCCTTATCTGTTTTCTTTAACACAAAAAAATAGGGAGTACCTAAATTGCCAAAAAGCTCTAAAAAACGGTTTTGCTCATCCCAAAAAAGGGGAAATTCAATTTTAAAGGAGTTTCTAAAGACCTCTACTTCTCTTTTGGTATTCCCAATACCCAGGCCCAGCAAGGTCACTTTAGAAGCAGGAAAATCTGCTCTTAGTTTGGCATAGAGTTTATTGACCACAGGAGCATCTTTCTGGCAGTGGGGACAATACATATTAAAAATCTGCACTACCACCACTTTGCTTTCAATCTCATCCAGGCTTTTAAACTGGTAAGCAGGGTCAAGCCCGTTTTCTAAAGAAAGGTTAGGGAAAATCTCCCCCCTTTCCCAGGCATAACTATTGACTGGAAGCAACCCCAAAAGTAGCAAAACTAAAGCAAAAAACTTACGCGCCATCAAGACTAAAACCTCCTTTACCCATAGCCCATCCTTCTGGGTCTTCATAGTAATAACTTAAATCAGAAAGCAAAATATAATGCATTTTTTCTTCCTGGACCATTTTAGTTAAAAACTCTTTTACCACTGCACTTTGGGCTTCCTGTAATTTCTGGGAATAAAAATCCACCAAATTCAATTCAAATTCTATCCCCATATCCAGAGCTTCTAACTTCTGGGTACATACGCTTTTTTTATCTTTATACTTTTTTACCAGGTTCTGAAAAACCTCATTGGGAGTTGGCTCAAAGGGACATTCCCTGCAAACCACTTCCACCTCTATCCCTTTCTCCAGTTTGGCCACTATTTCCTTAATCCTCTTTATATGCTTTAGCTCTTCATCCCTAAGTAAGGTAAAAACTTCTCTGGTATAGGGGTCATTACATTTTTCTAACATGCTGGCATAAAAATTATATCCCCTTTCTTCCATTTCCAGGGCTTTACAAAACCACTTTTGTAACTCTTGCATCTTTTACTCCTGCAAAACTTTTAAGTTAACTTAGAGATAACTTCCAAAACTTCCTCATAATCTGGCTCCTGGGCTACTTCTGGAACCAGCTGGCTATAAACCAGATTCCTCTGGCCATCCAAAACAAAGATAGCCCTGGCCAACAAACGCAAATCCGCAATTAACACCCCTAAGGCCTTACCAAAGGAAGCATAGCGATAATCTGAATAGGTATGCACCTTTTGTCCTTCTAATTGACCACACCAGCGCTTTTGAGCAAAGGGTAAGTCCATGCTAACAATGGCAATCTCTACCTTGGAACTGAGCTTGCTGGCCTCAGCATTAAAGCGCCTTGCTTCTAAATCACAAACAGGTGTATCCAGAGAAGGAACACTGACCAAAACCAGAATTTCAGACCCAAAATCCTCCAGCTTAACTTCCTTAAGGTCATTGTCCACCACTACAAAGGAAGAAACCTTTGTACCCACAGAAGGAAAAGTGCCTTCCAGTTCAAAGGGAGCTCCCTGTAAAGTTACTTTAGTCATTATATCCTCTCCTTTTGCTATTTTTAAAACTATATAAGCCAAAACCATCCTCTCAGTAAAGAGGAGAAACAAAAAAAAGAAAAAAACAAAAAAGCCCTTAAGGTGAAATCCTTAAGGGCTTTTTTTCCTGGTGCCGGGGGCGAGACTCGAACTCGCACGGACCGAAGTCCACTGGATTTTGAGTCCAGCGCGTCTACCAATTTCACCACCCCGGCGAAGAGTTTCTTTTCTATCCAAAGCCTAAAAAAAGTCAAGTTCATTTTTTGCCCCTACTAAAATAGGTACCCCCTTTTCTCTAAACCTTTTCCCTTTTACAGAGCAAACCATTTGACAAAAAAACTATTTTTTTAGAATGGATTTAAACTGGAAAAATTCTCAGGGAGAAACAAATGGATTTAAAAGAAATCAAAGCAAAACTGGAAAAAGAATTAAAATTAAAAAAAGAAATCATAGAAGATCTCCTGGAAAAATATAAAGAAAACACAGAAAAAGAGCTAAAGGAAATCAAGCAAAAAATAAAAGAAGCAGACCTTTCCCAGGCTAAAAAATTATTACATAAACTAAAAGGCACTTCCTTTAACCTGCGCTTAAATGACCTGGGTGAAATGGCAGCTAATTTGTACAAAAAAATAGAAAGTTTAGACCCTGAAGAGATAGATAAAAAACTTTTGGAACTGGAAGAAAAATTTAAAAAACTTTTTCAAAAGGCAAAAGATTAAATCTTAATGACTGAGAGTAAAGTTTTAATTGAAAATTTGCTGCAAAAATTATCTGAAGTAAAGACTTTTGCAGATTTAACGCAATTAACCACTTCTTTTTTCCTGGAGTTACTGCAGGCCAAAGCCGGAGCTTTTTTCCTTTACCAGCCCCACATCAAGTCACTCCAGGCCATTTACCATATGGGATTTGATTCCCCTCCTCCTCAACACCTCCATTTTTTACCCTTCAGGGGGTCTTTAAGTGGAAAAGCTCTGGCCCAAAAGCAAATAGCCTTGCACAAGATAAAAGAAACTACAGATAGTTTATTTGCTCCAGCCCTGGATTTTTTGCGTCAGGAACGCATTACCTTTGCTCTCTACCTCCCTCTTTATTTTTATGACAAACCCTTAGCTACCATTAACCTCTATTTTTTAAAAAAACCCCAAACAATAAATTTTAAGCTCTTAAATAACATAAGTCAGATTACGAGCCTGGCCCTAGGCAGCCTGAAAGAACTGGAACGCAAACAAAGAGAATTAAAAGCTCAAAATCTTAGTTTAAAAAAATTAAGGCAGAAAAACTTTTTACTTAACTTTGTCCTGGCTAAAAATAGTCTTTTTACCTGCATATACTTTACCAAACAAAAAACATTTTTCCCCGAGCAAAACTGGGTTGAACATTTTAGCTCTCTTGCCAGTTTTTCTCTGGAGCAATTTTTTAATTCCATCCACAAAGCAGAGCAAGAAGAAGTAAAAAAACAAGTACTTTCCTTTTTAGCTTCAGAAAAAACAGAATTAACCATTGAATATAGGGTTAAGGTAAAAAAGTACTGGTATTGGGTCCAGGAATCCTGGTTAAAAGAAAGCAGGGAAAAGATTATCCTGTTAAGAAAGGATACAACCAAAGAAAAACACTATACAATTACCGCCCAGCTCCTTTCCAGTATTATTACCCAGTTTAAACCAGAAGTATCCCTAGAAGACTATTTATACAGGATATACGAAGAAATAAATAGGCACTTGAAGAGCAAAAACTTCTTTGTAGCTCTAGTTGATGAAAACAAAGATAGACTCATATTTCCTGTTTTTATTGATGAAAAAGATAAAATCTATGAAATAAAAGACATCAGCAATCCTCAAACCCAAAGTATGACTCTAGCTGTTATTAGGCGTCAAAAACCCCTTTTTTTAAAAGAAGAGCATAAAAAAATCCTCCAGGAAAAAGGTATCCTGGGTTGGGTGGGAACTTCTTCCAAAATATGGATAGGAGTCCCTCTGATAGTACAAAATAAAGCCATTGGTGCTCTGGTAATCCAGGACTATGAAGACCCTGAGTATTTTACAGTCAAAGAGTTAAAAATTTTAAAGTCTATTTCTCACTATGTAGCCCTGATTATAGAGCATAAAAAGAATTTAGAACATATTCACCACACGCAAAAAAAATTAGATGCAGCCATTAGTGGGGGCAAAGTAGGGCTCTGGGAAAGGAACCTTAGCACCGGCAAACTCACCATAAACCAAGAGTATGCCCAGATGTTGGGCTACACCAAAGAAGAATTGGAGCAATTAAAAGACCCCTTTTGGGACCTGCTCCACCCAGAAGAAACTTCTAAAATAATAGCAAATGATAGCAAACTCCTTAAAGGAGAAACTTCCTTTTCAGAGACAGAAGTGCGTTTAAAGGCCAAGGATGGGACCTGGCGCTGGATTTTATCCCGGGCTGTTTTAGGGGAGGTAAGTGAAGATAATAGACCTCTAACCCTTGTAGGTACACACATAGATATTCATAAACTAAAAGAAGCGGAAAAAAAAGAACAAGAATTACAACAAAAGCTTTTTCAAAAACAAAAGCTAGAGTCCCTGGCTACTCTGAGTACAGGCATTGCCCATGATTTTAACAACCTTTTGCAGATACTTAGCAACAACCTCAAAAAACTAAGCAAGGAACTACCCAAGTACCATAAAAACCTTGATTATCTCTTACAAACCTGTTTGCGAGGTCAAAACCTCGTTAAACAAATCTTTAACTTTCTGGCAGAAGAAAAGGAAAAATTTATTCTTTTCAACTTAAGCCAGCAAATTGAAAAGTCTTTAGATATGTTTCAGGAGCTTATTCCCAGAGAGATTACCCTGCAAAGAGAGATTGAACCAGACCTTTACCTGCTAGGAGACCCTTCCCTTATAGAGCACGCCCTGTTTAACCTTCTTAAAAACAGCAAAGAAGTATTAAGTTCTAATGGACTTATTAAAGTAAAATTATCTGCCCAGGAGGATAAAGTTTTACTCCAGGTAGAGGACAATGGGCCAGGGATACCTCCAGAAATTCAAAATAAAATCTTTGACCCCTTTTTTACCACCAAAGCCATTGGCCAGGGCTCAGGCCTGGGGCTTGCCTCGGTCTACGGCATTGTTAAAAAACATGGGGGAAACATCTCCCTTCACTCTAGGCCAGGAGAGGGCACTACCTTTATTTTGAGCTTTCAACTAGCCTCTGGCCTACAGGAACCAGCTAATTTTAAACAAAGCTGGAACCAGCCTGCCTTTACCCGCCAACCACTTATTTTAGTAGTAGAAGATGAATCCATGATTTTGGAAGTGACCAGAGATTTCTTAGAAGAACATAATTTTAAAGTGCTCACCGCCCAAAATGGCAAGGAAGCTGTGGAAATGGTTTCTAAACACCCTCATCTGGATTTAGTACTTCTGGATCTGGGCTTGCCTGGACTCAGGGGAGAGGAAGTAGTAGAGAAAATTAAAAATTTAAATTTTCAAGGCAAGATATTGCCCACCTCTGGCTATCTAAACCACCCCTTTGCCCAGAATCCTCAGCAATATGGCCTGGCTGGATTTATGGGCAAACCTTATGACTTAGACCAGCTTTTGCAAAACATCTATCAGGTTTTACAAACCTAGCCCAGCTTGACACCTTTTCTAACCTTACCTAACATCAATAAAATTAACCAGAAGGAGGAAGTTATATGGCCAAAGAAGAAGCAATTGAAATGGAAGGAGTAGTAGAAGAAGCCCTACCCAACGCCATGTTTCGCGTAAAGCTGGACAATGGACACGTGGTCTTAAGCCACATCTCAGGGAAAATGCGTAAATACTATATTCGTATTTTACCTGGAGACAGGGTAAAGGTAGAACTATCTCCCTATGATTTAACCAGGGGTAGAATCACCTATAGGTTTAAATAAATGTCTGAAATTGACCTACACACTCACTCCACAGCCTCTGATGGCACTTACCAGCCCAGAGAGCTTGTACACTTAGCCCAGACCACAGGACTTAGAGCCATAGCCCTAACTGACCACGATACAGTAAGTGGCCTGGCTGAGGCTTTAGAGGCAGGAAAAGAGCATCACCTGGAAGTTATTCCCGGATGCGAGTTAAGCGTCCAGTTTAAGGGAGTAACCCATATCCTGGGCTTATATCTAAATCCCCAGGCAGAAATTTTACAAAGGGAACTGCATTATCTGCGCCAAAAAAGACACCAACGAAATAAACTCATTGTGGAAAAGCTAAACTCCCTGGGCCTGGACATTACTTATGCTGAAGTACAAGCCAAGGCCAAGGGAAGTGTGGGCAGGCCTCATTTAGCCCAGGTATTGATAGAAAAAAAAGTGGTTAACTCTGTGCAGGAAGCCTTTGATTCCTACCTGGGACCCAAGGGCAAGGCCTTTGTGCCCAAAGAAAAATTCACTCCTCAAAAAGCCATTGAAATCTTAAAAAAGGAAGGGGCTAGCGTCATTCTAGCTCATCCCTTTTCCCTAAATTTAGACCTGGAGGAATTAGCCAGGGAATTAAAAAAATTAAAAGAATGGGGTTTAGACGGTTTAGAAGTTTTTTATACAGAACATTCTCCCAGCTTAACCCAGGAATATCTCAGTCTGGCTAAAAAGCTAGACCTGATACCCACTGGTGGGTCAGACTTTCATGGACAGGTAAAACCAGATATTTTCCTGGGTGTAGGCAAGAACAACTTGCACCTACCCTATTCCCTTTTAGCCAATCTCAAAGAACAACGCTCAAAACAAGGACTCCCCTGCTAATGTTTAGACCAGAGCTTCTCTGCCCTGCTGGAGATGAAGAAAAGTTTTTCACAGCCCTAACCTATGGAGCTGATGCCCTTTACCTGGGAGGAGAAGAATTAAGTCTAAGGGCCAAAACCAAAGGCTTTTCTCTTCAGAACCTTTCCTCTTTTATCCAGATTGCCCATAACCAGCAGGTAAAGGTCTATTTTTGCCTGAACATCCTGGCCCAAGAAAAGCACCTGCCGCAAGTACAAGCTTACCTGGAACAATTAAAAGCCACAGAAGTAGATGGCCTAATCATTGCTGACCCGGGCGTAATTAGTTTGGCCCAGAAAATAGCTCCACACATTCCCATCCATTTAAGCACCCAGGCCAATACTTCCAACAGTGCAAGCATCCTCTTCTGGCAATCCCAAGGGGTAAAAAGGGTCAACCTGGCTCGAGAATTAGACCATAGACAAATAGCCCAAATCAAAGCCCAAGTGGGAGAAAGGGTAGAATTAGAAGTTTTTGTCCACGGAGCCATGTGCATGGCTATTTCTGGACGCTGTTTTTTAAGCAGTTATCTCAATCAGCGCTCTGCCAATCTGGGACTGTGCACCCATCCCTGTCGTTTTGAATATAAGCTAATAGAAAAGACCCGGGGACAAGAACTTTTTGAAGTACAGGAAGAAGAATTTAGCAAAATTTTGGCCAGTGAAGATTTGGGACTAATAAAATATCTGAACTGGTTTAGAAAAAAGAAAATCCATTCCTTAAAAATAGAAGGCCGCAATAAAACCACTTCTTATCTGGCAAGAACTGTAGATGCCTACAAAACAACCCTCTTGGATTTAGAGAAAAAGCAATTTTCTTTGCCCCGTTATTATAGCTACCTGGAGCCAAGTTTAACCAGGCCCTTAAGTACGGGTTTTTTTCTCTCTCAAAGAAAAATCTTACTTCACCCTTTGGCCCAAAAAAAAGCCATCCTGGGCCAGGTGGCTGAATCTATAGATTCCAATACTTACACCCTAAAGGTAAAATCCCGCTGGGATACCACTAAAAAGGTAAACTTACTCTTGCCCCGCCTAAAAAAAATCACCCTTGAACCTAAGGATTATGCCCTGGAAAAAGAAAATGGCGAAAGGGTTAGCCTGGCTCATCCTGGCTTAACCTATGTATTTAAAACCGACTCTCCCTACCTAGCTCCCCATCTTTTGCTGGAAGAAGTATAAGCCCACTTCTTCTTCTAAGAGTTTTTTGGCTTCTAAAAAGGAACACCCCTCTTGCCTTGCCACTGCTTTAATGTCTTCTGCCTCTATTCTCCATTGCTTTTTATCTGGCAGTTGAAAACACTTTAGCCTTACTTCTCCATAAGAGGTGCTTACCTTCTCTATCCATCTTTTTACCACCACTCTCCTTTCTAAGCGAATTCTAACCCCCAGGGTAAAGGTGGTTTTAAAAAAAAGGGATTGGATAGGAGCCAGTTTGTCTGGAGGGCAAAGCACCTGCAACAAGCCTCCTGGCCTGTTTTTTTTCATTAGACCTGGCAAAAAGAGTACATCCAAAGCACCTGCTTGAAGAAAAGTATTAAAAACCTCCCCCAGTTCCTCGCCTGAAAGGTGGTCCACATTGCTTTCCAGAAGGTAAACCTCCTCCTCTTCTAAAGCCATTTCTTCTTCCAACAAAAAACACCTCAGGCCATTAAAACCCTTATCCCAGGTGCCAAAGCCAACTCCCTGGGACAGCAAAGTCCCTTGCGGGGCTTTAGAAAATCCATCTACCACCCAATCCAGTAAAAGAGCGCCTGTAGGGGTTATGGCTTCAAACTCCAAGAACCTTCCAGAAAAAGGCTTCCCCTGCAAAAGCGCAAGGGTGGCAGGAGCAGGCAAAGGTACTTTACCATGGCCTATCTCCACTTCTCCCTGCAACCAGGGTAAAGGACTGGCCATAACCTTATCTACTCCCAGCTTTTCTATTCCGCCCAAAGCCAGCACCAAATCCACCAGGATGTCTTCTCCGCCAAGCTCGTGGAAATGCACCTCTTCTGGTTTTTGGGAGTGAATTTTAGCTTCTATTCTGGCCAGTTTAAAAAGAGCCTCTTTTACTGTGGTAAAGAGCTCAGGAGAAAGCTCTAAGGAAGAAAGTAAGTCCAGCAAGTCCCTTAGTTTTCTATTTTTGTGGGTTTTCGCCAATCTAATTTCTAACTTTTTACCCAGAACTCCTTCTCGACTAAAATTTTTAAACTCTATTTTTACCTTTAATTTCTGCTCTAAAGAGCTTACAAGGTCAGAAAAATCCACCTGCATATCTGCTAAAGCAGATACCAGCATATCTCCGCTAATGCCCCAGCTAAGGTCCAGAAAAAGTACTCTTTTACAGGCCATAATTTGCACTCAGACTAACCAGATCCACAAACTTCTGCAGATAGTTTAATCTTTTTTTCAACAACTTCTTTTCTTCTTTGGGCAGTAAGTGAGGGTTTAAAAAATTGATTTCTCCCTTTTGTTCTAGTGCCTGTCTTAAACGCTTGGCCTGGGCCCATTCCCAGAGGTTTTGCAACTCCTTTCCCATCTTTTCTTCCACATGCCCTTTTTGAATTAAAAAGGAAAGCCTCTCTAAAGTATGGGCCTTTACAAAGCCATATTTCAGGCTAAGTAATCTCGTAGCATTGATGAGGTGGGCCAAAATACTTTTTTTAAGGTTAATTCCCCGTTCTTCACCTTTTTTTTCCAGAATAAAATTTCCCCAAAAACTCAAAGGGACACGGAATTGTAAAATTTCTTCTACCAATAACCTCCAGATAACCGGGTGTTTCCGAATAGTTTCTAAAACTTCTGTACGCAACTGAAAAATCTTTTCTTTTTCTCCATATAAAGGTTTAAAATCCAAAATAAGTCCTGACTGCCAGGGTCCCCTTTCCTTAGGGTTTTCTAACCAAAATAAAATTTTCCTTTTCCACTCCTCAAGGGTGCCTCTCCACTTTTCTTCAGAAATCATCACCTTGCCAGGACAAAGAGGTAGACCTGCACCATCTAAAGTCAGAACTATCCTCTGACAAACCTCCTCTAACTGGGCCTCATCTAGTTTTTCTTTTGGTAAAACCAGGCCATTATCCTGATCTGAACCCAGGACTTGCTCTCCTCGTCCTCCTGAACCAAATTCTAAAAACACACATTTCTTCAACCAGGGAAACCTTCTGGCAAAATAATTACAGACCTCTATAGCCAGGGCCTCGTTAAACCTGGAAATAGCCAGACTTACCTCTCTAGCACTTTTGCCCTCTTCTAATAACTTTATCACCATGGACTGACGCCAGGCTCTAATTTTTTTGAGTCGTCCACTTTCTAAAAGAAGGGCTAAATCTTTACGCTCGGTTAAAACCATCGCTTCTTTCCCTGGCTAAACGGATTTTTTTTTACCTTAAAAGGAGCATATTCACTCCTAACGGTCAAGGAGTATTTCCCATTCCATTCACCGAAAGAATATAGACTTTTTTATTGATTATTATAATTTAAATGCATCTTTAATGTTTTAAGTCTTGTTTCACTCAAGACAAAGGAGGTTTACCATGTCTAATGTCCAAAAAATAAGAAAAAAACAGCTCAACTTTGCTCTTAAATTTGGCATTCCTTACTTTCTCTTTATAATTGTAATGTATCTAGCTGTATATATTGGCAAAGAAACTATTATCAAGATAAAAATATTTTCTTTGCCCCTACATTACTTCCTGGTAGCTATTTTTATTTACCCTCTTACCTGGTTAGTTTTTGGCTTTTATGTAAAAAAAGCCAATGAAATGGAAGATAATCTGGAAAAAATAGAAGGAGAAGAATAATGGAATTAGGGTATCAGGTTCCCATTACAGCCTTAGTTTTAATTGGCCTTATGCTGGCCTTTACTGTGATTACCACCTGGATGTTTCGCATCCAAAAAACTTCTGCTGATTATTATCTGGCAGGCAGAAAGGTAAATAGTTTTATCAATGCTTCAGCCATTTCCAGTGATTATTTAAGCGCTGCCTCCTTTTTGGGAGTAGCAGGCATAGCTTTTTTAAAAGGCTTTGATGGCATCATTTATGCCTTTGGTTTTTTTGTGGGTTATATTGCTCTGCTCTTATTTTTAGCCTCTCCTTTAAGAAAATTTGGAAAATATACTGTGCCTGATTTTGTTTCTGAGCGCTTTCACTCCAAAACAGCCAGAGTTTTAGGCGTAATTGGAGTACTTTTTGTCTCCCTCTTTTATATGGCTCCTCAGATGCTTGGCGCTGGCAAGGTAATGGGCTTGCTCTTAAATATGGAATATAAAACAGCTATTGTGGTGATTGCCATCATCATTACCTTATACGTCTCCATCGGCGGAATGAAAGGTACCACCATAAATCAGTTGGTTCAGTTCTGGATTCTTTTTGGTGCTATGTTTTTACTTGCCTTTATTCCCTTTGTACTCAAAGGCTATACCTATACGGATATTATCAACTTTTTACACTCCTTAAACCAGCCAGAGCCCTTAAAAGACACCACCTTTGTAGGCGCCAGTTATACTGCACCTGGCTTTTGGCTCACCAATCTCAAGGATACCTTTTCCCTGCTCCTGGCCCTTATGTTTGGTACAGCAGGTCTTCCCCATATCCTGGTACGCTTTTATACAGCCCCAGATGGCAAGGCTGCCAGGCGTACAGTTATTTATGTACTTATGTTAATAGGCCTTTTTTACATCTTATCTCCTTATGTAGGGCATGTGGTCCGCTATGTGTACATGCAGGCAGAGTCCTTAAACTTACCCAAGTACCTTACCTACTGGCTGGCTCAAAACGGTAAAAACTTAGCTGTACCAGTAGCTGGTTCTTACTTTGGCGGGCAAATACTTTTAGGTATTGTGGTGGCAGGCGCTTTTGCAGCTATTTTATCCACAGTAGCTGGTCTGATTATTGCCTGTGCAGGTGCCATTGGCCACGATTTGGTGGTAAACATATTTAACCCCAATATGCCCGAAAAAAACAGAGTGCGCATTGCCAGGCTTTCTTCCTTAATCATAGGTCTTCTGGGAATTCCTTTGGGATTTATTGCTGAAAACCTGCAAATTGCTGTTCTGGTGGGTCTGGCCTTTGCCATTGCAGCTTCTACCTTTTTCCCTGTTCTGGTTATGGGGGTATGGTGGCCCAAAATGACCAAAAATGGAGCTATTGCTGGCCTTTTGACCGGTATTATTGGTTCTTTTATCATGATTTTGGGCAAATCTTACCTGCCTTCTATCTTACAATTTAAAAACCCAGGTGGCTTTGTTATGCTTTTGACCTTTTTAAACATCATTCTCTTTTCCAAGCTGGAATTGGCCCAAAAAGGTGAAAAGGCCCTGCCTCCTGATGTGGAAGAAATAATGGGAGTATTACACGGCCCAGAGAAAAATTAAAAAGGGTTGCCTTAAGCATGGATAATGGTTAGACTTTTCTGTATAAAAAATTAAGTTAAACCAGAAGGAGGAAACTAATGTTAATCAAAGACTGGATGACCAAAGAAGTAATCACTGTTACTCCAGATACTTCCATGCTTAAGGCTTCTAAAATATTAAAAGAGCACAATATTCGCAGGCTCCCGGTTATTGACGAACAGGGAAAATTAATAGGCATCGTTACTGATAGAGATATTAAAGACGCCTCTCCATCCAAGGCCACAACTCTGGATGTTCACGAACTTTATTATCTGCTTTCAGAAATAAAAGTAAAAGATATTATGACCCCCAATCCCATTACCATCAATGTAAATGATACCGTAGAAAAGGCAGCCATAACCATGCTCAAGAAAAAAATTGAAGGCATGCCTGTAGTAGATGAGGACGAAAAGGTAGTGGGTATCATTACAGACACAGATGTTTTCAAAGTCCTTATTGACATTACTGGTGTATATCTGGGTGGCATCCAAATGGGATTTACCCTGGAAAATAAACCCGGCACCCTCAAAGCCATTTTAGAAGTTTTAAAACAACACAATGCTAGAATTACAAGTATTTTAAGTTCTTATGAAAAACCAGTTCCTGGGAAAAGACAGGTATTTATTCGCATTCAAGATATGGAAAAATCTGAAGAAAACAAACTTAAAGAAGAACTGGAAAAGAATTTTGAACTCCTTTACTGGATAAGAGATCACGTAGCTTAAACCAACCAAGGGAAAGCCCAGGGCTTTCCCTTGAAAAAGTTAATATGGATTTTCTTCCCCTTCTTTCCACAGGCTCTCTTTTTCACTTACCCTTAGAACAGATAGCTTCTATAGGACAAAAAGCTGGATTTAGGGGCCTGGAACTTATCTTAAATACTCCAGAACTAACCCAGGACCTGGAAAGGTTAAAAAAAGTAAATTCCCTTCTTCCCATTCGAAGTATCCATGCTCCCTTTCGCAATTGGAGTCTTTGGGGTGGTTATTTAAAGGCCCTGGAAAAGACCATAACTCTGGGACAAAAGCTAGAAAGTGTCCAAAACATTACCCTTCATCCTCCCTTACTACGCCTGGGACACCTGGGACATTTCTGGTGGTTTACTAAAAGCAAAAATTTACCTCAGGATTTAAACTCCTCTCTTCCCCTTTCCCTGGAAAACCTGCCCACCATGGAAAAAGACCCCTTAAATCATAAAGGCTTTTCTACCTATTTAAAGTTATGCGCAGAAAAAAAACTTTTTCTCACCCTGGATGTCTGTCATTTGGGAGTAAGTAAGGAAAATATTTTAAAGGCCTTAAAAGTAGTCTTTGCAGAATGTTTTACTGCTCTAAAAAATATCCACTTTTCTGATGCCAGGGGACTAAAGGAACACCTTTTTCCTGGCCAGGGAGACTTGCCTCTAAGCCAATTTATAACTAAACTAAAGCAATACAATTATAAAGGTTTACTTACTCTGGAAGTAGGCCCTGCCTGTTTGCCAAAACAGGAAGAAGAGATTATAGCAAAATTAAAATCTTTTTTAAACCAACTTTAAACCTCAAAAGGAGTTCTTATGCCGAACAAAGATATTGTTCTTTTTGCTTTAAGCACCTGTATACACTGCAAAAACACTAAAAAATTCCTGGACCAAAAAAAAGTTGATTATGATTGCATCTATGTGGACCTGCTGGAAGGAGAGGAAAGGGGAAAGGCCATTGAGGAAATCAAAAAATACAATCCAGACCTATCTTTTCCCACTTTGGTAGTTTTATCCAATGGCAAAGTAGTGGTGGGGTTTCAAGAAGATAAAATTAAAGAAGTTTTGGGATGCTAAAATGCAGGTTAAAGACCTATATGCTTTTTTAAAGCAAACTCAAGAAAAGCAAGGTTACTATTTTAATCCTGACCAGGAGATGGTAGAACAACTTCTGGAAAGTCTTTTAACCAACAAAAAACGCTATGGTTACATGGCCTGTCCCTGCCGTCTGGCTTCTGGCAACTACGAGCTGGATAAGGACATTCTCTGTCCCTGTGTTTACCGGGAGGCAGATGTCAGGGAATATGGAAGTTGCTTTTGTGGACTTTATGTTTCTAAAGAAGTAGTTGAAGGCAAAAAACAACTGGAAGTGGTGCCAGAAAGAAGACCTGCTTCCAAGGTATTAGCAGCATTAAATAAAAATTAACCCAAGGAGGCTTTATGTTAAAAAACAAGGTCCAAGAAGTATTGGATAAAATTCGTCCCAATCTCCAGGCTGATGGAGGGGACGTGGAACTGGTAGAGGTTACAGATGACGGTATTGTCAAGGTGCGTTTAACTGGCGCCTGTCATGGCTGTCCCATGTCTCAACTAACCCTTAAAAATGGTATTGAAAGGCTTTTACTCAAAGAAATCCCTGCCCTTAAAGGTGTAGAGGCTGTTTAGTTTACTTTTTGTACAAAGTCTTTTAAGCGGGCTTTACAGCCCGCTTTTTTGTTTTTTCAAATGCCAACACAGGAGGAAGTAAATGACAGTGGTTACTCGTTTTGCTCCCAGCCCAACCGGGTATTTACATATTGGAGGCGCAAGGACAGCGCTTTTTAGTTATCTTTGGGCCCGCAAAAACCAGGGAAAATTTATCCTGCGCATAGAAGATACAGACCAGGAACGCTCCACCCCAGAAATGACCCAGGCTATTCTGGAGGCCATGGAATGGTTGGGGTTAGAATATGAGGAACTCTATTTTCAAAGTAAACGCCAGGAAATCCATCAGGAATACATAGATAAACTGGTGGCTGAAGGTAAGGCCTACTGGTGTGAATGTTCACCCGAAGAAGTGGAACAGATGCGCCAGGAAGCCATGGCCAAGGGATTAAAGCCCAAATACAACGGCAGATGCAGAGAAAAAAACTTAGGCCCTGGTCCTGGTAGAGTGGTACGCCTGAAAGCTCCTCTGGAAGGAGAAACTTCTTTTGTGGACCTGGTTAAAGGTAAAATCAGCGTTCAAAACCAGGAACTGGACGATTTAATCTTACGCCGCTCTGATGGTACACCCACTTATAACCTGGCAGTAGTAGTGGATGACCTTACCATGGGTATCACCCATGTCATTAGAGGTGATGACCACGTAAACAATACCCATCGCCAGATTTTAATCTACAAGGCCTTAAATGCACCTATTCCCCAGTTTGCCCATGTGCCTATGATTCTGGGACCAGACAAGAAAAAATTATCCAAACGCCACGGCGCTCTTTCTGTCATGGTGTACAAGGAAATGGGGTTCTTACCTGAAGCCCTGCTAAATTACCTGGCCAGATTGGGTTGGTCTTATAAAGACCAGGAAATCTTTTCCAAAGCAGAACTTATAGAAAAGTTTAGCTTAGAAAACTTGAGCAAATCTCCCAGTGTCTTTGACACTGAAAAGCTTCTCTGGTTAAACAGCCACTATATCAAAGAAAGCTCCAGGCAAAGACTGGCTCAACTTCTACTGGAGTTTTTGCAACCAGAAGGCTTTAATCCTTCTCTTGCGTATCTGGAAAAGATAGTGCCCCTGTATCAACCACGAGCCAAAACCCTAAAAGAAATGGCTGAACAAATGCACTTCTTTTTAAAAGAGGCTAAAGAGCTTGACTATGACGCAAAGGCAGTGGAAAAGTTCCTAACCCCTGAAGTTATCCCTCACTTGCAAAAGATAAGGGAAAAAATTGCAACTCTCACAAATTTTGAGCAAAAAGCCTTGGAAAATATCTTTGCAGCTTATCTGGAGGAAAACCAGTTAAAATTCAAAGTCATAGCCCAGCCTTTAAGGGTGGCCCTTACTGGCCAAACTGTAAGTCCAGGTTTATTTGAAACCATGGAAGTTCTGGGCAAGGAAGAAGTCTTAAATCGTTTACAAAGGGCCTTGGAACTGGCTACCTAAAGACATGGATATTCTCTTACAGCAAAAACGCAAAAACCAGCTTATTTTAATGGTTTTGCTCTTTATTCTTTTGGGATTTCTCCTACTTCTCCTTACCTGGAGAAATCTCACTTTGCAGAAAAAAGCTATCTATCAGCATTTAAAGCTGGCCTCCAGTTCCATCAGCAGGGGTATTGAAGCCTCTCTTTTTCGAGGCATGATGTTTATGGGGGGAAGGATGATGGGAGAGCAAATGATGAGACATCATCCACCCCTTCCCTTTTTACGACCCAGGGCCAAAGAAATTCTGGAAGACTTGGTAAAAGAAGGTGATGTATTGGCCATTATTCTGGCGGACAATCAGGGACACATCCTGCCTATTTTCAGGGACAACAAGCTACAAACTCCTTTAAAACAAATCCTTCAGGGGCCTTTTCAGGAAGCAGAGTTTAAAATCCTTTCCTTTAACCAGCACTATCTGGCAGTTTTTAGTCAACAGACCCGTATTCCAGTAAGCTCTTTTTTTCCAGAACAAACCCATGACTTTTCTGCTCCTCCACCTAAAAATTACCTTCTTTTGGTTCTGGATGCTACTCATCATCTGGTCCTCTATCAAAAATTCCAGAAAACCCTCTTTATGCAAATAGGTTTTTTGATTTTACTGGCCATTTTTCTTATCACCATTACCACAGCTTATCTTAGAAGGCAGGAAAAGAGTGAGCGCCTGGCCAGTCTGGAAACCTTTCACTCCAAATTACTGGACAATCTGCCAGATGGTTTACTTACCATTGACCAGAAGGGAATCATTAACGCTGCTAACCCTGCCCTAAGTAAAATCCTGGATTCTCCTCTAAAGGAAATTATTGGCCAGCCTTTAGCCCGCTTTTTTGACCCTGAGTTTCCCAGCCAACAGTGGAAAGAACTGGAACTAGGCACAAAAAAATTAGAAATCCTCAAGGTGCCTTTAAGTGGAGAAGAGCTTTTTCTCTTAAGGGACCGAACTGAAATAAAAAAAATGGAAGAAGAGCTTATTCAAAACCAGAACCTGGCCACCATTGGCCGTTTTGCCACAGGCATGGCCCATGAAATCAGAAACCCTTTAAACGCCCTCAAAGGTTTTGCCCAATTTTTTGCCCAAAAATTTGCCCAGGAAGAGCCTGCCAAAACCTATGCTAAGACCATGGTTCAAGAAGCAGACCGTTTGAATCGAGTCATAACCGACCTCCTTACCTTTGCCAAACCGCAAAAAATAGAAAAAAGAGTATTTTCGCTAAAACCCTTTCTGGAAGAAATCTTGCGCTTGCTTCAGTTTGACTTGCAAAACAAAAACTTAAACTTTAAACTAGACTTAAAAGTAGAAACTATTAAGGCAGACCAGGACTCCTTAAAACAGGCCTTAATCAACCTGCTTTTAAATAGCATCCAGGCCTCTAAACCAGAAGGAATCATTGAAATAGCAGCAGAAAGGGTAAGGGAACAGATTTGTTTAAAAATAAAAGACTATGGCCAGGGAATGACTAAAGAAGAATTAAAAGAGGCCTTTACGCCCTTTTTTACCACTAAGGAGCAAGGTACGGGCCTGGGTCTAGCCATTGTGCAACAAATAATCACCAGACATGAAGGCCAAATTAAAATTAATTCTTTGCCTGGAAAAGGAACAGAAGTAATTATTTATCTGCCCTATGAATAAAGAAGCTTTTATAGAAACAACTCCCTGCCTTTTAGTGGTGGATGACGAAGCTTCCCAGCGCCTTCTCATTAAGGCTGTTATGGAAGAAGAAGGCTGGCTGGTCAAAGAAGCCAGTAATGGACTAGAAGCACTAAATATCCTGGACCAGGAAAATGTGCAGGTAATTTTAGCTGACCTCAAAATGCCCAAGATGGATGGCTTGGAACTCCTGCACAAAGTACAAAGCATAGACTCTCACCTGCCTGTAATTTTGCTTACAGCCTTTGGCACAGTGGATTTGGCTGTAGAAGCCATGAAAAAAGGTGCCTTTGACTTTCTCACCAAGCCCACAGACATTGAGGAATTAAAGAGTACTTTAAATAAAGCTTATACCTATTTTCTGGCCAGTTCTGAAAAATACGCCTCTGGCTTTCACCAGCAACTGGAAATCATTGGCCAAAGCAAAATCATGCAACAACTTATCCAGCTGGTAAGGCAGGTAGCGCCGTCAGAGGCCAATATCTTGATTACAGGAGAGTCTGGCACAGGTAAGGAACTGGTAGCCAATGCCCTGCACAAATTGAGTTTGCGAGCCAAAGAACCGCTCATCAAAGTAAACTGCGCCAGCTTGCCAGACAACCTTCTGGAATCTGAACTCTTTGGCTATGTAAAAGGAGCCTTTACTGGCGCCTACAAGGATAAACCCGGACGCTTTTTACTTGCCCACAAGGGAACCCTCTTTTTAGATGAAATTGGAGAAATGCCCCTCAATCTCCAGTCCAAGCTGTTAAGGGCCTTACAGGAAAAGACCATTGAGCCCCTGGGTGCTATTCACTCTGTACCTGTAGATGTGCGTTTTATTTGCGCCACCAACAAAGACCTCAAGCAAGAGGTGGAAAAGGGAAACTTTAGAGAAGACCTTTATTTTCGCATCAATGTTATTGAAATTCACTTGCCTCCCTTGCGGGAAAGAAAAGAGGACATTCCCCTGCTGGTCAATCACTTTTTAAAAAAGCTGGGGGACAAAAATCGCAAAAAAATCCACAAGGTCTCGCCAGAGTTTCTGGAGCAGCTCACCTATTATGACTGGCCAGGCAATGTGCGGGAACTGGAAAACATCCTGGAGCGCGCCATTATCCTCTGCCCTTCAGATACCCTGGAGGTCAACCAGTTGCCACCTCACCTTTTACCTCAAAAAAACTCCAGAGCCATCCAGGAAAACCTGGAAGAAGCAGAAAAAAAGGCCATTATTGAAGCCCTTAAAGCCAACAATGGCCATCGAGAAAAAACTGCCCAAGCCCTGGGCATTAGTCGTAGAACCCTGCAATACAAGCTTAAAAAATATGGACTTACCAAAAAAAGATAACCTGCCTGACCTCTTCAACCTGGATACCTATGATTTTTCCCTGCCCTCAGAACTCATTGCCTCCCTTCCGCCCAAAAACAGGGGCACTTCCAGGCTGCTGGTACTGGATAAAAAAAGCGGAGACATCACTCTGGCCAGTTTTAAGGAATTAGCCCGTTTTTTACCACCCAAGAGTTTGCTGGTAGCCAACAACACCAAGGTCTTACCTGCAAGGATTTGGGGAAGGAAAAAACAGCAAAACCATCTGGGAGGCAAAGTAGAATTTTTACTCCTAACACCCTTTCCTCTCCTGAAAATCCAGGATACCCGTGAGAATTTTAAAGAGTGTATAGCAGAAGGACTGCTAAGGGCCTCCAAAAGACCCAAGCCTGGCCAGGAAGTGGTCTTTACTCCTGACTTCTCCCTGGAGGTCCTGGAAACAGGAGATTTTGGGCAGGCAAAGGTAAAATTGATTTTTCAGGGAGATTTAAAGGAAAAGTTTTTACAACTAGGCCATATTCCCCTTCCACCTTACATCAAAAGAGCAGACACGGATTTAGACCGGGAAAGATACCAGACCATTTATGCAGCAGAAGAAAAGATAGGCGCAGTAGCTGCACCTACTGCTGGCTTACATTTTAGCCCTGAACTGCAAGCAAAATTAACCCAACTGGGCTTTGATTTTGCTTATATCACCTTATATGTGGGCTATGGGACCTTTTCGCCCATTCGCACCCAGGACATTCGCCAGCACCAGATGCATGGGGAATATTTTGAAATTCCAGAACAAACTGCCAGGAAAATTCAGGAAGCCAAAAAAAACCAGCGTCCTGTAATAGCCATTGGCACCACTACAGTAAGGACTCTGGAAGGGGCCTACCAAAAACATCAAAAGATTAGGGCCTTAAAAGATGTAACTGACATCTACATCTTTCCCGGGTATGAATTTAAAGTGGTAGATCATCTTATTACCAACTTTCACCTGCCAAAATCTTCTTTAATTATAATGGTTTCTGCTTTTGCTGGACTTGAAAACATAAAAAGGGCATATAAGCTAGCTATAGAGGAAAAGTTTAGATTTTTCTCTTATGGAGATGCCATGCTTATCATTTAAGAGGAGGCGACATGTCAAAAGTGGTTTTTTTGGAAGAATTATGCAAAGGTTGTCTGTTATGCACTCAGGTGTGCTCTAAAAAAATCATCACCCAATCCTCACGCTTTAACAAGCAGGGATACAAGGTGGTGGAAATAAAACCAGAAGACCTGGAAAAGTGCATAGCCTGTGGCTTCTGCAGTCTGGTTTGCCCGGATTCAGCCATTGTGGTTTATAAAAGTGTAGAGGAAAAGGAGCCAGAAAATGTCTAAAAAAAGACTCTTTGTAAAAGGCAATGAAGCCATAGCCCTGGGGGCCTTGGCTGCAGGATGTAAGTGTTATTTTGGCTATCCCATAACCCCTCAAAATGACATTCCTGAATTTATGTCCAGAGAATTACCCAAAAAAGGGGGAGCCTTTGTCCAGGCTGAAAGTGAAGTTGCTGCTGCCAATATGCTCCTGGGAGCAGTTAGTGCTGGAATTAGAGCCATGACTTCCTCTTCCAGCCCTGGAATTTCCCTCAAACAAGAAGCCATTTCTTATATGGCAGGAAGTGAACTTCCTGGTGTTATTGTCAATATGAATAGAGGTGGTCCTGGCCTGGGAGATATTGGCCCTTCTCAAGGAGATTACTTTCAAGCTACCAAAGGCGGAGGCCATGGAGATTATAGACTGCTTGTCTTAGGTCCTGGCACTGTGCAAGAAGCCTATGATTTGACCATAAAAGCCTTTGACCTGGCCTTTAAGTATAAAAACCCCGTAATGATTTTAGGCGATGCCATTTTAGGGCAGATGAAAGAGCCCATTACTCCCTGGGAACCAGAAGTTCCTGAAAAAGAAGCAAAGGAATGGTGCCTGGAAGGAGCAAAGGGAAGACCGCCCAGGGTCATCAAATCCCTGTATCTTGAAGATGGAGCTTTGGCCAAGCACAACCTGAAGCTGGCCCAAAAATATGCTGAGATGAAAAAAGAAATCCTCTTTGAAGAATTTCTAACCCAAGATGCCAGCCTCATTGTGGTGGCTTACGGCTCTATTGGTAGAATCGTCAAAAGCACCATCAGGACTTTGAGAAAACAAGGGCATAAAGTAGGACTATTTAGGCCCATAACCCTCTATCCTTTCCCCAGTGAAGCCCTACAGGTTCTGGCCAAAGAGGGCAAAAAGTTCCTGACCATTGAGCACAATCTGGGACAAATGGTAGAGGATGTACAATTGGCTGTTTGCCCTTATGCCCAGACAGATTTTCACGGGCATTTGCCTGGCAATTTGCCCACTCCCAATGATTTTGAAGAACCCATAATCAAGGCCCTGGAGAAGTAAAATGACTGAAAAAATAATGTTTCCCAAACCCCAAGTACTGGCTGATAGGCCCACCCATTACTGTCCAGGCTGTCATCATGGCCTGGCCCACAAACTGGTGGCTCAGGTATTAGAAGAACTTAAGCTTCCAGAAAAAACCATTTGTGTTGGCTCTATTGGCTGCTCTGTTTTTATTTACAACTATTTACTTTTAGACACCATAGAAGCTCCGCATGGACGGGCTCCTGCTGTAGCCACAGGAGTAAAACGAGCTAGACCAGATAAGTTTGTATTCACCTACCAGGGAGACGGAGACCTGGCTGCCATTGGTCTGGCTGAAATAATGCACTGTGCCAATAGGGGAGAAAGGGTTAGTGTAGTTTTTGTCAACAACACCATCTACGGCATGACAGGTGGACAAATGGCTCCTACCACTCTGGTAGGCCAGAAAACCACCACCTGCCCTGGTGGAAGATGCAAAGATAGGGAAGGCGAACCTTTTAAAATGGCTGAAATTATTGGTTCTTTGGGAGGCACTGCCTATGCTGCCAGAACCGCTCTAAATGACATCAAAAACATTCAAAAAACTAAAAAAGCCATTAAGCTGGCCTTTAGAGCCCAGTTAGAAGACAAGGGCTTTGGTTTTGTGGAAATCCTTTCCAGTTGCCCTACCAACTGGAAAATGACTCCCTTACAGGCCAACGAACGCATTGCCAAGGAAATGATTCCCTACTTTCCTTTGGGCGAATTTAAAAACACCCTGGGAGAATAAACAATGAGCAAATATCAAGATGTAATTATAGCTGGCTTTGGTGGACAAGGAGTAATGCTTATTGGAAACTTGCTGGCCTATGCAGGTATGGAAGCAGGATTAAATGTGACCTATATCCCTGTCTATGGTCCTGAAATGCGCGGAGGTACTGCCAACTGCACTGTAGTTATTTCAGAAGAAGAGATTGGCTCTCCCATCATCTTTAACCCCAAAAGTCTAATTATCATGAACCGTCCTTCTCTGGACAAGTTTCAACCCAGATTAGAGGACAAGGGCACCCTTATTTTGAACTCTTCCCTGGTAGATGTGGATTTGGTAGATAAAAAAAGAATAAAGGCCTTTGCTGTTCCAGCCAATGAAATAGCTGACTCCTTGGGCAATACCCGCATGGCCAACATGGTAGCCCTGGGGGCTTACATTGAAGCCACCCAAATTATTCCCTTAAAGGTAGTGCAGGAGGCCTTGCCTCAAGTAATTTCCAGCCACTACCAGCACCTTATACCTGCCAACAGCCAGGCTCTGGAAGCAGGTGCCAATTATGTTCAGGAAAAAGGTAGTTTGTAAATGGAACTCTATGGCGTCATAGGTTCCCCCATCAAGCATTCTCTAAGCCCAGTTTTGCACAACTGGGCTTTTCACTATCTTGGCTATAGAGAAAAGACCTATTGTTCTTGGGAAGTAAAAAAAGAAGAGTTAAAGACCTTTCTAAGCCACCTGGATTTATACCAGATTAAAGGTCTTAGTGTGACCATACCTTTAAAGGAAGCTGTGCTCAACCATGTGCAGGCACAAAGCGAGAGGGTAAAAGAAATAAAGGCAGCCAATACCCTCTTTAAAACTTCCAGGGGCTGGAAAGCTGAAAACACAGATGTTTACGGCTTTTTAAAACCTCTAAAAGACCTAAATTTAGATCTTTCTTCTGCCCTGATCTTAGGCGCAGGCGGGGCTAGCAGGGCAGTGGTTTATGGATTAAAACTGTTAGGGCTAAAAGAAATTTACCTTAGCAACCGCACCTATAGTAAAGCTAAAAAACTAGCCCAGGAGTTTGACCTCATTAGTCTTAGGTGGGAAGAGAGAAAAAAGGTAGAGGCTGAACTTATTGTCAACACTACCAGCCTGGGCTTAAAGGGAGATAAGGAAGGTTTAACGCCCTGGGATTATCCCTTTAAAAACACAAAGATAGCCTATGACCTTATCTACACTCCTTTACAAACCAGATTTTTGACCCAGGCCAAAAAAGCAGGTCTAATCACCCTTTCTGGCTTAAACATGTTTGTCTATCAAGGCCTGGAGCAATTTAGGCTTTTTACCGGGCAGGAGTTTCCCGTAGCCAAAGCCATGCTCTTGCTGCGCCAATACCTTTAGGGCACATAAATTTTCAAGGTATCTCCAGGACGCAAGATACTGTCCGAACTCAAATTGTTCCAGAGGGCAATTTGCTTCCAGCTCACTCCAAAGCGTTTGGCAATGGTCCAGAGGTTGTCTCCTCTGCGTACCTGATAGCGCACCAGTTGCCCTTGATGAAACTTTTTCACTTCTTCCCTAGCCAGCCTGGTCTGTTGGCCGCCCAAATCCGGTATATACAGTTTTTGGCCTATAGAAAGCCTGGAAGAAGTAAGGCCATTGGCTATTTTCAAGGTTTTTACACTTACTTTAAATTGTCTAGAGATACTCCACAGTGTATCTCCTGCTTTTACCTCGTAATTAGCACGCTTTTGGGCACTTGTTCGCACTGAAGCAAGCACATTTTCTTCTGACTCTCTATCCCCACGAGGTATGATGAGAAGGGTATTGGGATGCAGTAAATTATTTTTTAAATCATTTATCTTTTTTAAAACAGCAATAGGCACTCCATACCTTCTGGAAATAGTCCATAAAGAATCCCCAGACCTTACCTTATAGCGAATAAATCCAGCATAACTCTTCTTTTCTTTTTCCAAAAATTGCCTTGCCAGTTCTACTTTTTCCTGGGGCAAATAAACAGTAATCTCCCCATCTGGAGGACTAACCATTCTGCGCACAAAGGGATTGTGCTCCCTAAATCTGTTCCAGTTCCAGCCCAGAGCTTGAGCAAAAGCCAATAAATCAGTGCTGGGCGGAATGCTTAATTTGGCTTGGGTTGGGGTTTCTTCCCAGTTTAAAGGCTCAAAGCCCAATTCTTCCAGATGGCGAACAATTTTTAAAATAGCTAAAAACTTGGGGACATAATGTCTGGTCTCCAGACGCAAATACCTTCTATTTTTTCTGCTCTTACAAATATCAAAAAAATTATCTTCTTTGCTCTTTTTAAGGGCTTGCCTGATCTTTCCTGGGCCAGCATTATAGGCAGCCAGAGC
Source organism: Desulfonauticus sp. (assembly GCF_055126295.1). Taxonomy (NCBI): domain Bacteria; kingdom Pseudomonadati; phylum Thermodesulfobacteriota; class Desulfovibrionia; order Desulfovibrionales; family Desulfonauticaceae; genus Desulfonauticus; species Desulfonauticus sp. Next base: position 88,368 of record NZ_JBSRHE010000007.1, read on the forward strand.
TAAATACCAGTCTCCAAATTCAGCATAAAGCTCTTTTAACATCTCAGCTGCTGCATAGGTAGATTTATAGGGATCCCTTCGCTCATCTATCCACCAATCCACCCTTAGGCCATATTTTTTGGCCGTATAGGGCATAAACTGCCACAAACCTGCAGCTCCAGCCCGGGAATAAGCCCAGGGATTAAAACCACTTTCTGCAAAGGGCAAAAAAATCAAATCTTCAGGTAGCCCCTGCTCCTTAAATACCTTGCGAATAAAAGGCAGATAGGCCTGAGCCCTTTCTAGCCAGCGTACAAAAATTTTTCTTTTAGAATGAGTATAGTACTTAAAGTAAAGTTTTAATTCCTTGGTTTCATAAAGGTCCAGTTCAAAATTAAGGGTATCTTCTTTGGCCAGGACATCCTCTTCTTGAGGAAGCAAGTTGGCATCCTTGTCCTCAGGATTGGCAACAACTTCTTCCTCTAAATTTTCCTGAGGTTGCTCCTTTTGCTCTGCAAGTAAAGAATCTGTTTCCGGGGGACAAATTTCTTCTTTAGTGGTGGCATTCTCCAGTGCCTTATTTTCTAAGTACTTAACTTCTTTTGGCTTATTGAATTGAGCACAGGCAGAAAAAGAAAAAATCAAAAACAATAAAAAAAGATATCGCATTACAACTCCTTGTTTTCCCTTCAAGCTCTCTATCTGCTAGTAAAAACAAAAACACTTGGCAAGCAAGTCTTTAATAGCTAGATGCTAGTTTACAGGAGGCCATATGAAAATAATTGCTGGCAAAAAACCCCTTTTAGAACTTTTGGAAACCAATCCCGAACAAATAGAGCGTATCTTTTTAAGTAAGAGCCGGAAAAATTTAGAAAAAATCTTAACTCTTTGTCGTCAACACAAAGTAAAATATAAATTTTTACCGGAAAAAGAATTAAATCAACTCTTTGCCGGCAATCATCAGGGGTGTGTGGCCAGATTGCTTATAACCAATACCCTTGGCCTGGAAGAGCTACTGGCTACATCAGCTAAACTTCCGCTCATTTTAGCCCTGGATTGTGTCCAGGACCCTCAAAATATCGGCAGTCTCATTCGCACCCTGGTGAGTTTAGGTGGACAGGGACTTATTTTGCCCCAGGACAGAACAGCCTATCTGGGAGAAGGCGTAGTCAAAAGCTCAGCTGGAGCAATTTATAAACTGCGTGTAAGTAGAGTGGTCAATTTAGGGCGAGCCTTACTGGAAGCCCAAAAACAAGGTTATTTTCTTTACGCCAGCTTACCCAGGGAAGGAGACAATCCCTTTACTACCAGACTCCAGTTTCCCGCCATACTGGTGCTGGGGAATGAAGATAAGGGAATTCGCCCTGGAATCTTAAAAAAATGCCCTTATCACCTTACTTTGCCCATGCCTGGTGAATTTGAGTCCCTAAATGTAGCCCAGGCAGGTGGCATTTTAATGGCTGAATTTTTACGCCAATATATGTTTGGCTAAAATCCCAAATCCCTGGCAATTTTTTGCATGCCCGCAATAGCCAGAGACAAAAATTCACTTAACTCCAGGTTGAGTTTGCTACATTCTCCAATCGTCTCCCTATTTACAGAAGCAGCAAAAGACTTGTCCTTCATTTTTTTGCGCAAGCTTTTGGGCTTCATGCCTTCCAGTTTGTTGGGACGAACATAGGCTGCAGCCATAATCAAGCCAGTAACCGTCTCCCCACAGCGCAAGGCAAAATCCAGCTTGCTTGTGGGTTCAACCCCGGTCATTTCTCCATTATGGGCTTTTATGGCCTGAATACTTTCGGCTGGCAACTTGTCTTTTAAAATCTCTGCACTCTTAAGGCCATGCTTTTGAGGGTTGTCCTTGGTGCTTTCATAGTCCAGGTCGTGCAAAAGCCCGGTAATCCCCCAGAGTTCTTCATCTTCCTGAAAAAACCTGGCCAACTCCCTTAAGACTCCTTCTGTAGCCAGACTGTGTTTTAGCAAACTTTCTTCCTGAATATATTGCTGAAGTAAGGCAAGGGCTTCGTCTCTACTTAGCATCCGGTTTTCTCCTTTACAATTTTTTTGACTCTTTTAGCCCTAAAAGCTTACAAAGGGCAAGTATGGACAGGGAAGATAACTGGCAGGAACTTTTTCCTTGGCAAGATACCCGCAAGGACCAGGAAAAACTGTTGGTTCTGGAAGCCTTAGGGTTTAACTGGCAGATAAAAACCACTACCCATGGTTTAAGTGTATTTATAGCAAAAGAGCAATTTCCCCTGGCCCAAAGGGAACTACTGGAGTATGAGCAAGAATGTCAAAGAAAAGCTTCTTTAGCCCAACACTCTTACTTTCTTTCTTCTCCTTCAACTTCACTTATCTGGAGCAATATAGCCCTGCTTGGCCTGCTTTTAATCTCCTTTACCCTTCAACAACATCTCCCCTCTTTTACTGCTCTGGGCATGTTAGATGGCGAAAAGGTCTTTAAAGGTGAAGGATATAGGCTCTTTTCCTCCCTTTTTCTGCACAAAGACCCTGCCCATCTTTTGGGCAATATCTTTTTTAGTTTTTACCCCCTCTATCTGTTAAGCCAGTATTATGGAACAGGGTTTACCTGGCTAATAATTTTAGGCTTAGGCACACTTGCCAATGGCCTTAATCTTTTCTTTTTGGGTTCTCCCCATAAAAGCTTGGGCTTTTCCACAGCCAGTTTTGTAAGTTTGGGCTTACTTTTTGCCACCTTAAGGGGAAATAAACAGGCTATCCCTGGCCTGGCCCTGGGCCTTGGCCTGGGCTTTTGGGCCCTTTTTTCTGGAGGGAAAAATACCGACCTGGGCGCCCACTTTTGGGGACTGATGGTAGGACTTCTGGCAGGCCAGTTTTCTGGCCTATTGCAGAAAATTGGAAAAGGAAAACAGGTCCAGCTACTTTCCTGGCTGGGGATACTTTTGTTGTTTTGTGGTTGTTATTTGGTATATTTAAAAAAATAAATTAAAGCTTAATAAATAAACTTAAAAAACTTTTGCGAGCATAAAATGCCCTGGTTTTAGAACCATGGCCTCTCCCTTTGGTTCGAGGCTGAATATATTTTCCCATCTTACCCGTCAAAGCCTCAACACCTTTTTCTCTAATAGTATTTCTAACCAAATCATAATCTTCTTTTACTTCCTGATATAATTTTCCCTGGAGAGTAAACTCCACTACTGAATGAATATAGCTGGGTTCATCTACGCTCTTGCCTACGGTTCTAGCCACAACCACAATCTTTTTTAACTTGTTTAACAAATGACTATCCTCAAATTCTTTTTGTAATACATTTACTGGATCAATCATAGTTATAGCCATTGTTTCTTTAAAGATAAGATTTCCATCTTTTTTGTATTTAAGAGGGATAGATTTTAGTTCCCAAGAGCCAAAATTAGGAGACCTGGAAGAGTTAAGAGGCAACTCTAAGTATCGTTCCAGCACATGCCCGGCCCAACCTTTATTTACCTTTCCTTGCTCACTATACACTCGAACTCCCAATTCCTCAGCTAAGGAATGTAATTCCTTACCAATTAATTTTTTTAATTTTTCAATTGCTTCTTGTCGTTCCATCTTTTATCCAAATTTAAGGAAGTAAGGCATATCCTGGCTCTTCTTCTTTTACTTGAAAACTCCCTAAAAGGTTTTTCTGTCTTCTTAAAAAAAGAATGTCTTTTAGTCTGGGTATAGCTAAGCCTTCTAAATACTCTTTTTCAGAATCAATACCTACGAACTTGCGTTTATATTTTAAAGCAACAACCCCTGTAGTTCCACTGCCACAAAAAGGATCTAAAACAATATCTCCTTCTTTACTGGCAGCTAAAATTATTCTTTTCAGTAAGCTTTCTGGTTTTTGTGTGGGATGTTTGCCATATTTTTTTTCTCCATTCTTAACTGTACCTATAGCCCAGACACTGCGCATTTGCTTACCAGGCTTTTTAATAAAGTCTTCATCCCAGTTTCCATGCTTCATCAGTTCATAATTAAAGGTATGCTTTGCTTGCTTGTTTTTTTTAGCCCAGATCAAAGTTTCATGACTGGCAGTAAACATTCTGCATGATAAATTGGGAGAAGCATTGGGTTTAAACCAGCAAATATCATTAATCACATGCCATCCTTGCCGTTGTAAAGCAAAACCACAAGCATAGATAGAATGATAAGTACCAGAAATCCAAAGACTTCCATTGGGTTTTAAAATTCTTTTACAAGCTTCTATCCATTTAAAGTGAAATAAAAAATCCTTTCCTACTCCATTGCTTTTATCCCACTTGCCTTTATTTACAGAAACTCGTTTTCCAGCATGGCAGGTAAACCCATCATTGGATAAATTGTAAGGAGGATCTGCAAAAATCAAATCAATACTTTCTGCAGGAAGCTGCTTCAAAATTTCAAGAGCATCTCCCAGGTACAGACGAACTCCCATTTCACTAAAATAAGCCTTCATCGGTTCACTTGTCCTTAAAATTAGCTTTTTAATTCTTTAAAGCATAACTTAGCCTCTATCCCTTTTCAAGGTTAAAAAAATCTCAAAAATTTAAGTTAAATTATTTTTTTTACCTAACCTAATTTGCTATATTTTCTTACAATTTCGCTTCCTTTTATTCCCTTGCTAAAATCCACAAAAGAAGGCAAATTCTCTCTTTTAGACAGCTTAGGAGAAATCTTGTGTTTTTCAAAATAAAACCCAATAATTGGCCTCTTTCCCTCAAGGAAATCTGGACCATTACCTGGCCTCAGATCCTTACCATGTTTTTTCACTTTCTCATTGGTTTTACTGATGTGTTTGTAGCAGGCCGCCTGGGTAAGAATGTCCAGGCCTGTATGGGAGTAATCTCTCAAGCCATGTTCTTTTTTCTGGTAGTGGCCATGGCTGTGGGCAATGGTTCAGTAGCTGCCATCAGTCAATCCCTGGGCTCCAAATTGCCCTTGCGGGCTCAGCGCTATATGGGGCTATCCCTTCAACTTGGCTTTATTTTTGGCTTAATTATCCTGGTTGGCGGATTATTGGGCCTGGATATCTTTTTAAAACTACTCCAGATACCAGAAGAAATTTATCCCATTGCCAGGTACTTACTGAAAATCTCCTTATATCTCCTTCCTGCCTATTACCTTTTAGTCATCACCAATGCCTTTTTTCGTGCTCAGAAAAAAGTCCTCTACCCTCTCTACTCTACCGCTTTAGTAGCTGGAATAAACATTCTTGGTGATTTTGGATTAGGGCTTGGTTTATGGGGACTGCCCAAACTAGATTATAAAGGATTGGCCTGGGCTACTTTTGGCTCTATCTTTCTGGGGTTTGTGGTCAACTTAATTTTTCTGCTCTCTCAAAACATCTTCTCTCTCAAAAACCTTCCTCCCTGGCGCTGGATCAAAAAAGGACTTCCCTATCTTTTTAAAGTGGCCTGGCCAGCAGGCACCTTGCAAATAGTCTGGCATTCTGCTTACATGGTGCTCTATGCCATTGTAGCTTCTCTGCCTGTAAACAGTGTGGAGGCCTTGGCTGGAATGAGTGCAGGAATCCGCATAGAATCCTTTCTCTTTTTGCCAGGTTTTGCCTTTAATTTTACAGCCTCCATTTTGGTCGGGCACTTGCTGGGAGCAGGAGATTTACCTGGAGCTAAAAAAGCTGGTTATCAAATCATGGGACTGGGTTTGCTCATAGTAGGCTTGTTAGCTGGCCTGGTCCTTTTCTTTATCGAACCTGTAGCTGGATTTATCGCGCCCGAACCCCTGGTGAGACAAGAAGCTATCAACTATCTCTACTTTAATGTGGCAGCTATTCCCTTTTTGTTGCCAGCCATGATTTTAGGTGGAGCGCTTACAGGCGCAGGAGCTACCCTTTACCAGATGATAGTTATGGGCAGTTCAGCCTGGCTGGTAAGAATCCCTCTAGCTTATATCCTCGGCCATGTGGTATTTAAAGAAGCTACAGGAATATGGCTGGCCATGTTTATTTCCATGGTTTTCCAGGCCCTTTTGATGTTATTTTTCTATCACTTTAAAAACTGGTCTAAATTTGCCTTGCGCAATAAAAAAATAGCCCCAAGCCCAAATTATAGTTAAGAGGTAAAAATGGGAATCAAAAACACCCGGGAACTGGTACACTTACTGGAAAGTAAAGGAGAGCTGGTCAGAGTAAAAGAAGAAGTGGATGCCCAGCTGGAAATAGCTGCCATACAAAGAAGAGTATTTCAAAGGCAGGGGCCAGCCCTTCTCTTTGAAAGGGTAAAAAATTGTGCCTATCCCTTATTAGGAAACATTTTTGGAAGTAAAAAAAGGTTAAAGCTTATCTTTGCTGATACTCTGGCCCAGGTGGAAAGTCTGTTTAAACTCAAAATTGACCCTCTGGAAATCTTTAAAAAACCTCATTACTGGTGGACCTTGCCTCGAGCCCTGAAAAACACCTGGCCCAAAATGGTAAAAAAAGGGCCTATTCTAAAACACAAAATAAGAATAAGTGCTTTACCCAGGTTAAAATCCTGGCCCAGGGATGGTGGAGCTTACATTACCTTACCCCAGGTCTATACTGAAAGCCCCTTTAAACCTGGTCTTAAAAACTCCAACTTGGGTATGTACAGGGTTCAGTTAGATGGCAATGAATACCTTCTGGACCAGGAAGTGGGCCTGCACTATCAAATTCACCGGGGTATTGGCGTCCATCACCAGCAAGCCCTGCATCTGGGACAAAAACTACCAGTAAACATCTTTGTGGGCGGACCACCAGCCATGACCCTGGCCGCTATTATGCCCTTGCCTGAGGGCATTGCTGAAATCTTTTTTGCTGGAGTGCTGGGAGGCCAGAGGATTAAATTGGTCAAGACCCCGGAACACCCCTTGCCCCTTTTAGCAGAAGCAGATTTTTGTATTTGTGGTTATATAGACGGAGTAAAACCAGAAGGCCCCTTTGGCGATCACTTAGGCTATTATAGCCTCAAACACCCGTTCCCGGTGTTAAAAGTAACCGGGGTCTATGCCCGTCCCCAGCCCATCTGGCCCTTTACCACAGTAGGCAGACCACCCCAGGAAGACACCCTTTTTGGAGAGTTTATCCACGAACTCACCAAGGACCTGGTGCCCACAGTCTTTACTGGCGTAAAACAAATTCATGCAGTGGATGCTGCTGGCGTACATCCCCTTCTTCTGGCAGTTGGTAGAGAAAGCTATGTGCCCTTTAGTACAGAGCGCATCCCACAGGAAATCCTCACTCAAGCCTTCTCCCTTCTGGGACAAACCCAGACCTCACTAAGCAAGTATCTCTTTATCCAGGCTGAAGAAAAGGGAGAAGCCCTGGATGTCTATAATATCCCCAATTACTTTCAAACCTTTTTAGAACGCCTAGACTTAAGGCGTGACCTACACTTTATCACCAGAACCACCATGGATACTTTAGATTATACTGGCATTAGCTTAAATCAGGGTTCCAAACTGATTTTAGCAGCCTGTGCGCCTAAAAAGAGAGAACTGGGCCAAGCAGAAGAAGCGCAATTTAAACTGCCAGAGCCCTTTGGCAAGCTTACCTTTTTTGCTCCTGGCATTCTCATTCTCCAGGGACCTGGCCACACCCTGCCCAGGGATGAACAAGACCCTGTGCTTAGAGAACTGGCTAATTACTTATTTACTCAAAAAAACATAGAAAAGTTTCCCCTGCTGGTGGTGGTGAATGATGCCTTATTTACAGCTAAAAACTGGGAAAACTTTCTCTGGGTTACCTTTACCCGCTCTGATCCAGCCACAGACATCTATGGCGTGGGAGAATTTACCCACTGCAAGCACTTTGGGGCTCAAAAAGCCATTATTATTGATAGCCGCTTAAAGGGCTATCATGCCCCACCTCTGGAAGAAGACCCGGCAGTCCTGAAACGCATTCAAAAATTGGGAGAAAAAGGCAAATCCCTATATAAAATTTTATAAAAAGGAGTAGGCATGGAAAAGGAGTTTTTACAACTTATACAACAAATCAAGCCAGTGGATTTGTCTCTGGAAGAAAAGGCCTATGCTCATCTGGATAATCTTACCAAGCCTCCCCGCAGCCTGGGAAGATTGGAAGAAATAGCAGCCAGGCTCTTTGCCCTTTCTAAAGGCAAGGTAGAGCCCTATCCTGCCCGTATTTACACCTGTGCAGCAGATCACGGCGTGGTGGAAGAAGGAGTTAGCCCTTACCCGCAAGAAGTGACCAGACAAATGGTGCTCAATTTTTTAAATAATGGTGCAGGAATAAATGTGCTGTGCGCCACTTCAGGAGTAGAACTAAAGGTGGTAGATGTAGGGGTCAAAGGAGATACCTTTCCTGAGCATCCTGACCTCATTCAAAAAAAGATAAAACCTGGCACCAACAACCTGGTAAAAACCAGGGCCATGACTAAAGAAGAATGCTTGCAGGCCCTTTTCCTGGGACTGGAACTGGCCCGCAAGGCCAAAGAGGAAGGCATTAAAAGCCTGGGTACCGGAGAAATGGGCATAGGCAATACTACACCTTCTACTGCTCTTTATTGCGCCTTTTTGAATTTAGATCCCTACGAGTGCACAGGTAAAGGAGCAGGTCTTGATGAACAAAAAGTTAAACAAAAAGCCAGGCTTATTGCCCAGGCCTTAGAAAGACATAAAAGGGAGGTAAATTCTCAAGACCCCCTGGAAATTTTATCCAGCCTGGGCGGACTGGAAATTGCCTGCCTGACAGGACTGATTTTGGGTGGAGCGCTGGAAGAAATGGCTGTAGTCATTGATGGCTTTATCTCCACTGCAGCCTTTGTAGCTGCCTATAATCTCAATCCTCTGGTAAAAGACTATTGCTTTTTCTCCCACTGTTCAGCAGAAAATTATCACCAGGCCTTATTAAAAAACCTAAAGGCCCGTCCCCTGCTTGATTTAGGCCTTCGCCTGGGAGAAGGAACAGGCGCAGCCCTGGCCTTTTTCCTGCTCAAAGCTGCAGCCAATATTTTCAATAACATGGCAACCTTTGAACAGGCAGGAGTTTCCAAAGAAATAAAATGAACCAGTTCACTTTAGGGGTAAGTGCCTGTCTTTTGGGCCACAATGTACGCTATGACGGCAAAAACAAGTTAAACTGGTGGCTTTATACAGAGGGAAGAAAAATGTTCAACCTGCTTCCCATCTGTCCGGAAAAAGAATGTGGGCTTCCTGTTCCCAGGGAGCCCATGCACCTGGAAGAAAAAAAGGGGGAAATATATCTTTTGGGCAATCAGACCCAAAAAGACTTTACCCCTTTAATACATAAGTGGGCAGTGAAAAAAATTGAAGAATTAAAAACAATCCAGCTTTGTGGTTATGTCTTTAAAAGCAAATCCCCCAGTTGTGGCTTAAATTTAAGCCTGGACTCTCAAGGCAAAATACAAGGCCTCTGGGCCTATATTTTTAGCCAAAACTTTCCCTTTATCCCCATTTTGGAAGAAAAGGACTTATCCAATCCCAAGCTAAGGGAAAATTTTTTACATCAGGTCTTTAGGTTGCAAGAAAAGCTGAAAAAAAGTAGTTATTAAATTTGAAATTGGGTTCCTATTTTAGTTCATTTTAATTACCCTTAAAGGTATAGTAAAATATTTAATAGTTCACTTGCGATAGAATTAAACTTAACCCCACTAGCTAATTTATAATATACTTTCCTATCCTCCCATAGTTTTTATAAATAAACCCCACAAACACCCAAAAACCTTCTTTGTCTCTGAATAAACATTCCTGACTATCCTTTGCTCATACTCTACCAAAAATTCATAAAATTCAATCAATTCACTTTCCTTGAAAGAATTTTACTTATATTGACAAAAAGTCCATTACTGGGTTAACCTAATCCTATGAAACTGAAACAAGCTTTAACACTCCTTTTTATCTTTGTTTTGTTTACCCCTGCTTTTGCTGGCAACCAAGATAACACCTTTCTTTTACTTCCTTCCCTTTCAGAGATATCAAAGCTATACGGTGTGGAATTTCAGGATAAAAAAAATCAATTCTTTCCAAACTATAAAAACCAATTAATGGGGGATGGAAGCGTCGAATCTGCAAGATATTACAAGTCAGTAGATAGTGACAGCTTTATTTATATACAAATTGGCTATTACACTAATGTAGGCAATATTTGGGAAAATAATAAGCAAAATACATTAGAAATTGCCAAAAAAAACAAACAAAAAACCTATCCACTAAATATTGGAGAGGATAGCATCTATAGAGAAGGAGGGTTGGCGTCCTATTCTTTTAAATATAAAAACTATATTGCTAGAATAATTTCTACCAACAATTTTGATGGAAAACTAGTACTAAACTATCTATTTAAAAACATAGAAAAAAACGAAAAAGGATTGTTGAATAAAAAAGAGTTAACCTTAACTAAACTTTATATTCTAACGTGCTTTGATAAAAATTATTTTTCTAAAGATTCAAAACAATATAATACAGATATAAAAATTCAACTTTTTGACAAAACAAGTGAAATATATAACAAAAATTTAAATATACCATTAAAGATACTTGATACTGAGTTAAACCATGTAAATACCCAATTGTCCATCCCTTTAGATAAAAAATTAACATCTCTTTTACAAAATATTTCTCCCAAAAGTCTTCTTGTCATATCCATCAAAGGACATAAACCTTTGTTTAAAGTTATTAACAAAGACTCATTTGATATAAATTTTGAAGACATTCAATTAAAAGATAATCTTAAATGTGCAAGCATCTTTAAAGAACCTGAATACTGTCCAAAAAATGGAAATGTGCCAGATAATATTCTTTATAACATAACAAACAATGAATACTACTATTTATCAGGCGAAATTAGATATAATGACAACATCATACTAGTGAGCTATAACAAGCAAAACCAGCTTGCAAGTGTTAAATTGATTCAGAAAAAAAGCCCTTCAGATAGCTACAAAATCTTTTTAGACGATAAAGGGAATTTAGTTTTCATGAAGATGACAAATGTAAACCCTGAAAATGCACTTTATAAAATAGAAAACAACCAATTAGTATCTATTCCAGTTTTAGATTTTATAAAAAACAATAAAAACTACTCTATTTTTGACATTTATATATTTAACAATGAAATAATAAAAGATGGCATATGGCAGGTACCATACTATAGAGATTATAAGCCAATACATGTAAACAATAGAATTTTTAGATACAATCGAGTTTTTTCAGCAAACATAAAACAAAAAATTGCATGTATAAATAAACAAAAATTTTTCAAATTGAAAAAAGCAGGGAAAATTAATACTGCTAGCAACTTTCTTTATTACAGCGACTATAAAAGAGAAAGATCCAAATCCTTAAAATATCAAGAGAAATACGAAATAAAAATCTTAGACTTTTTGGGTAGAACTGAAAAAAAATTAACCACAAAAAAATTTTCAAAATATCTAGATGAAATACTCGAAAATATCCCTGAAAACTGTAAAGCATATGAAACTATAATCGATTTTAATTTTAATGATTATTTAAACGATGTCCCTATTGCCAGCAAAGAAGATGTTGTAAAGGCCTTTGCAGAACAATGGGTAGGGAATTTTAGCAATTTACCATCTTACAAAGCATCAATTGATGATGTAGATGGTGCTTTACTATTTGGAACTGGCTTTGGAATTCCATTATACCCTACAGGTAGAAACGAGGCACTTTTAAATAAAGCTATAGGTCCTTATTCGGAACTACGATTTTGTGATAAGGGAAAAATTATTAAAAAAGAGGTTATTAATACAGGATGGACTCAATTTAAAAAAACTAAAGAAAAAGATTTTAATATCTCAATTACAAAAGAAGGCTATAAATCAATCAATAGGATATTAACCGTACCTATAGACAATAAAAACATTCTAAATTTTTCAGGGACTATCTCTGATGAGCAAGGCAACCCCTTAAAAGGAGCAACTGTTCTAATTGAAGACAAAAGCACAAAGACTGATGAAAAAGGATTATATAAATTAACTTTTAACTTAAATAATAATGGTGTTGAAGATAATATTGAACTTGATTTCAGTTTAAAAGAAGCAATTGGCAAATTGCAAGTAGAATTAATTAATCAAGAAAATATTTATCCTGATGGTAAAAGTTACCAGATAAAAATAAAAGCATCTGATAGGGGAGAGCCTTTTAAAAACAAAAAGATTGAGATAGCTAAGATTGATAAATTTTACTTGAAAAGCGGAAAACTATTTAAACCTAAAGGGCTTGAGGATGGATTTTATATCAATAAAACTTATTCGACTGATGACAAAGGTATACTATCAGCAAGCATCAATATACCTAAGTTAAAAGATAAGTTTTTAAGAGATGAAGCAGACATAGTTTTCCCTTTACATGCAAATTTAATTGTCTGTGAAAAAAGAGAAAGTATTTGTAAGGATGTAAAAATAACCATTGATAATCCTGCTCCAAAAATTAAAGCCCGTATTCCTTCGGGCCTTGAGGCTGGAGTCTGGCAAACAAAACCGTCTGTTGTATCTATAAAGGATCCCAATGATACAAAATTAAAAATTACTATAGCAGCTAAAGGAAGATTAAAGGAAGCAGGAAATTCTACATTCTACAGTAATAGATTAATAAAGACAATAGAAACGGGTGAATTTAAATTCTTTTATGAACCCAGTACGATAGAAGGACTCGACTTAACGCAGGAACTTCCCAATGAACTTCAAGCTTATCTTGATACTAATATAAAAGTATTATCAGGTTTTATTGGAGTTTTTGGTGATTTTGCTGCTAGTGGTGGGCTGGGGACTATTGCTGCTAAAAAAGTATTACCCTTGGAAAATAAGGTATTTTTTAAAAACTATAAAAACTTAGAAAAATTATACAAAGCAGGAAGCAAGGGCTTAGGCTTACCAGACATTCAACTTTCCACTGAAGGTACCGCAAGTTCGCTAAAAGAGGCAAACTACGATACGGCTGTAAATATTATGGATTGGAGCATTGGTACAGTTGATTTTATAGGAGGCACTCTCAATGAGACTAAAGTAGGTGAGTTAATCTCTGGTAAAAATTTTACTGTTAATAAGTTAGAAGCTTTAAGCAAACCTCTAACTGACAAGTTAAAAAATTCAAGCGCACAACTAATAAAAAAATTCAAGCTAGACAAAATATCAAAATTTATAAGTGGAAATGATACTCTAAAAGGCGGTCTAAGCCTGGAGGTGTTAAAGGCTGTGTATGCCAATGCCAAAACCACCTATGATATTTTCAACCAATACAAAAGTATTGCTTATGCATACCAAGATATAGACTTTTTACCTATTATCATAAAAGTAGAAGACGAACTGGGATATTATGACCTTCAAATCATTGAAATTGGTGTAAAGTTGTGGAAGAAAAATTGATGAAGTTAAAATTATTATATACTTTTTTAGCAATATTATTATTTTTAATTAATAACACTACTATTTGTTTTTCTGAAGATTATACAAAACCAAAAGAGATTATTAAAAGATATTTTACTGCGTGTGAAGAAAAAAATATAAATATAATAAAAGAGATTTTGAGTAAGTCAAACCAAGAAAAATACAACAAGCTACTTAGACTTCATCAACTCATTTTTGAGAGTATAGATGTACATTACAAGGACATAGAAATAAAAGAAATTAAAAACAATAAAAGTTACATTTTTGCAACTGTAAGTGTACATTCCGAGATAAAAAGTAAAGACAACCAGGAACAATTTGAAAAGAAAGGGGATTATGTATTTATTTTAACCAATATGGAATCTCCAAAAATTGTCCAGATCACAAATTATGTAAATTACAATTTAATGTTAAAAAACTTGCTCTATTTAAAAGTTTTAAACGATCTAGTCTCAAAAGATATAATCCCAGAAGAGGATAAAAATGAGTCTAAAGATAATGAAAATTTATCCTTAACAAATAATTTAGAGCTATACATTTTAAAAAATGAGAAGATAGTAAATGAAGTTAACCATCTAGATATAAATATTAATTTTTTAATTAAAAATAAAAATAAAGATAATTTTATTGGCTATTTAATAGTTACAAACATATCTAACCATGACGAGCTAAGAAAAATTCCACTATTCTTAGAAGGATTAAAGGAAAAGAAAGTCAAGATAAGATCTGAGATAAATCCATTTCAACCTGGTAAATACACAGCTAAAATTATAGACCACAAAAATAATCAAATCAAAGAAATTAACTTTAATATAAAATAAATATATTAAAGGAGCTTTTTATGAGAAATCTATTTGTAATACTTATTATCTTTTGTTTGGGTTGCTCCCAAAACATGCAAATCCTAAAAAAAGAAAATAAAAGATTACAAAATGAGCTTACTCAAGCGACTCATAAAAACCAAGAGCTGCACAAAAAACTGGACCAATGCCAAAAATTAAATGAAATATTATCAAAAGAGAAGGAGTTTGGTTCTCAAGAACTCTCAAGCCTTAGGGTAAAGTTTAGAATCTTTTTAAGAGAACTATTAGTAAAGATAGATACTCTTTCAAATGAAAAAGCCCTTATGGATTATGCAGGAGGAGAATTAATTAAAAGGAGTAAGGTCTACTCTAAAAGTTCCACTGTAATTTATTTGGGAAAAAATTTTAAAAATGGTGATGAAATCAGAGGAATTGCTGGATACTTTGCTGGACCAACAGTATTTAAGATAAAAATATTTAGAAAAATGGAAGATGATTCTTACCTTTGCGTAGGAGAGTCAAAAGAACTAACTGCAAAAGAAGGGCCAAACTATTTAATGCTTGAAAATAAAATAGTTTTAGATGACAATGACATAATTGGTATTACATTTTTAGAAAAAGCTAATTTTTATTATGACCAAAAAGATGGTGGTTTTTATACCAAAGACAATATAATTAACATAGGAGAAAAAATTAAATTAGAAAAATCAACCTATTCCATTTCTTTGAGATTTCTGGGATACTTTGATGAGTTGCCAAATAACAACGAACCAAAAGATAAAAAGCCAGTCTCTTAGGATAATCAGAAACTAGGATAATACAAAGGTAAGAATCCACTAAGTCAAAAAAGATGTCGCCTAGGCTAGTTTAAGATAAGGGTGTGTTAATCTTCTTATCTTGTTCCCATTCCTCTCTAGGGAAAAGGGTAAAATTCAACCTAGGCGAGAGGAGAATTTTTAGAGTTTTTATGATTTATCCTGATAATGTAAAAAAGTGTACTCAAACAGATTTTTTGCACCATCAAATATTATTGCTGATATTTAATCCCATATATTATAGTTATAACATGGAAAGATCAAAACTCAGAAAAGATACCATATGCACAAAAAATTTACAGCAAAAAAAACTTAACCTTCTTTTTTCAAAGTACCTCAACGAATAAAATAGAGTTAGCTTAATTTTGTAAAAAACTGAAAAAAGATCCTTAAAAGCTAGTAAAAAGCAGCTTTAGATAAAGATATATTAAAAGAAGAGCGTAAAAAGGTTTTTAAATTAACAAATGTGGATTTGTTTAGATATAGATGTAGATATTTCACAGATGCTAGGGTATTGGGAAGTAGATCTTTTGTTAAAAGTATATTTAAGAAGTAAAACCTTATAAAAGCTAAAAAAGATAGAATTTATCCCTGTAATCAAAGCTTGTGGAGTCTATTCCAGGAAGAGATTGACGGGATGAGCTGTTGAGGATTAGTTGAGTAGTTAAGTAGATGAGTAGTTGAGTGGTTGATTAGATAAGTGGATTGAATGCAAGGAGTAACCAGGAAGAATTAAGCACTATTCTACTATTCCACTCAACAACTTATCCACTCATCCAATATGCTACTCAACCAAATTCAGGAGCAAGAAGATGAAAAAACTACCCATAGGAATACAGACCTTTAGTGAGATTATAGAGGGCAATTATGTATATGTAGATAAGACCTTTGAAGCCTATGAGCTTGCAATAAACTATAAGTATGTTTTTCTTTCCCGTCCCCGCAGGTTTGGAAAATCTCTTTTTCTGGATACCTTAAAGGAGCTTTTTGAGGGGAATAAAAGGCTTTTTGAGGGGTTATATATCTATGACAAATGGATGTGGGAAGAAAAATACCCTGTAATTAAAATAAGCTGGGCAGGGAATTTAAGTACCCTGCAAAAAGTTGAAGAAAGAGCAATAGATATTTTTAAAAAAAATCAGAAAAGACTTGGTATTGAATGTGAAAATATAGGTAATCCATCTTCATGCTTTAATGATCTTATACAAAAAACCTATGAAAAATACAATCAAAAGGTTGTAATCTTAATCGATGAGTATGATAAACCCATACTGGATGTTATAGAAGATATGGAGCAGGCCAGGATAAATAGAGAATTT